>JAEZFH010000308.1 GCA_023437885.1 Bacillota bacterium
AGAAGGCTATCAGGGGAACCGTCAAGGCTATCAGGGCAGACCGCAAGGAGAAGGCTATCAGGGAAATCGTCCGAGACCTCAGGGAGAGGGCTATCAGGGCAACAGATCCCAGGGTGGACCTCGTCCGAATGCTGCCGGTGGACAGCAGGGAAGAGGAAGCTACGGCGGTCAGGGAGGTTATTCCCGTCCCAGCGGCGGACAGCGTCCAGGCGGCGGCTTCAATATGCGCGGCTTTGAAGACGGAGGTAAGGACGAGGATGATAAGCCAAGCTACGGCAATCGCACCCCGGCTAAGAAAGGTACCGGGAGAGGCGGCAGTGAGCGTAAGAATTTTGACCAGCAGATTCTGGATCAAAAGGTTGCCGAGAAGAATGACAACAGCAATAAGAGAAACAGAGACAGAATCAATAAAGAAAAAAGCTATAAGGATCGTGTGATAGCAGGACGTAATAACAATAATGAGGATGAGGTTAAGACAAAGCTTGTTCCCAGGAAGGGGCAGTTTATCCAGCCGAAGCCTGTTCAGGTAGTAGAGGAAGAGATTAAGGTAATCATCCTGCCGGAAGTTCTGACTATTAAGGAACTGGCAGACAAGATGAAAAAGCCGTCGGCAGCTTTAATCAAGAAGCTCTTCCTGGCAGGAAAAATCGTAACCCTCAATCAGGAGATTACCTTTGAAGAGGCGGAAGAAATCGCTCTGGAATATGAGATCATTGCAGAGAAGGAAGTTAAGATTAATGAGGTGGAGGAGCTTCTGAAGGAAGACGAGGAAGATCCCAGCACTATGGAAAAGCGTCCTCCGGTAGTATGTGTTATGGGTCATGTTGACCATGGTAAGACCTCCCTTCTGGATGCCATCCGGGAGACGAATGTTACTTCCAGGGAAGCAGGCGGCATCACACAGCATATCGGTGCATATGTTGTTGAAATCAACGGTGAGAAGATTACCTTCCTGGACACACCGGGGCATGAAGCCTTCACCGCTATGCGTAAGCGCGGTGCCAAGTCCACGGATATCGCAATCCTTGTGGTTGCGGCGGATGATGGTGTTATGCCTCAGACCGTAGAAGCGATTAACCATGCAAAAGCTGCCGGTGTTCAGATTATCGTAGCAATAAACAAGATAGATAAGCCCAGTGCCAATATCGAGCGTGTGAAGCAGGAGTTGACTGAACATGAGCTGATTGCCGAGGATTGGGGCGGTGATACAATCTTCGTACCGGTATCTGCTCATACGAAGGAAGGAATCGACCATTTGCTGGAGATGATTCTGCTGACAGCCGAAATGGTTGAATTAAAGGCAAATCCCAACCGAAATGCAAGAGGAATTGTGATCGAAGCGGAGCTTGATAAGGGCAGAGGTCCCGTTGCTACCATTCTGGTGCAGAAGGGTACACTCCGCGTAGGTGATAATGTTGCCGTAGGCTCTGCCTTCGGAAAGGTTCGTGCGATGAATGATGATAAGGGAAGAAGAGTGAAGGAAGCAACACCTTCTACACCTGTAGAGATACTTGGCTTGAATGAAGTGCCGGATGCCGGAGAGACCTTAATGGCTACAGCAAATGAAAAAGAAGCAAGAACCATCGCCAATACCTATCTGACGCAGGGTAAGGAGAGGCTGCTTGCGGATACCAAGGCTAAATTATCTCTAGACGGCTTGTTCTCTCAGATTCAAGCCGGTAATATCAAGGATCTTAACCTGATTATTAAGGCTGACGTACAGGGCTCGGTAGAAGCAATGAAGCAGAGCTTATTAAAGCTCAGCAACAAAGAGGTTGCGGTGCGGATACTGCACGGCGGTGTCGGTGCAATCAATGAATCCGATGTTATTCTTGCCAGCACTTCCAATGCGATCATTATCGGCTTCAATGTAAAGCCGGATAATGCAGCAAAAGAGACTGCGGATCGTGAGAAGGTGGATGTGAAGCTATACCGTGTGATCTATAATGCTATCAATGATATTGAGGCTGCGATGAAGGGTATGCTGGATCCCATATTTGAAGAACGCATCATCGGCCATGCTGATATCCGTATGACCTTTAAGGCTTCGGGTATTGGTACCATCGCAGGCTCCTATGTTCTGGATGGTAAGGTAATCCGTGGCAGCAAGGCCAGAATTTACCGGGATAATACCCTGATTTATGAAGGAATTCTTGCATCCCTGAAGAGATTCCAGGATGATGTGAAGGAAGTAGCTACCGGCTATGAATGCGGTCTGGTATTTGAAAAATTCAATGATGTCAAGGAAGGCGATAAGGTAGAGCTCTACATTATGGCTGAAGTACCCAGATAAAAGATCTGTTTCAGATAGTGTGAAAAGGATTTTGTGCCACTGAAAAGCAGTGAAATTAAAACATCATCGCAAATGGAAGGCATCGTCTTCCGCCAGGAAGAACAGAAAAGTCCGCGCTTCTAGCCGTACTCCATGTTCTTCCGAGGTTTTAGCCTCCTGCAGTGTAAGGCATAATATGTGGGCATAATATGCATGTATATTATGCATGTATCTTATTCACAGCTGCAACCAAAAGAGGCAGCATAGAACCAGAATGGAGATTTTTATGAGGAAGAACAGTATTAAAAACACCAGAATTAACGGTGAAGTACAAAAAGTGCTGAGCACCTTAATCAGCAGGGAGATCAAGGATCCCAGAATACATCCGATGACTTCGGTGGTAGCCGTAGAGGTGGCTCCGGATTTAAAGACAGCAAGGGTATATATCAGTGTTCTGGGGGATGAGCAGTCCAAGGAAGACACCCGAAAAGGATTAAAAAGCGCAGCATCCTACATGCGAGGACAATTGGCAAAAACGCTTAATTTAAGAAACACACCGGAACTCACCTTTATCATTGATAATTCTATTGAGTATGGGGTGAATATGTCAAAACTGATCGAAGAAGTCAGCAGGACTTCCCGTCATGAGGATGAGAATCAGGATGAGGAATTGGATACAGAGGAAGAAACTTGAAGTGGAGGCCGGCAGGGACGAATACACTATAATCTACCCTGCGGCTAAGATCATTGGAATGCTAAATGAGGATAGTAGCCTATGAATAAAATTAATGCAGAAATAATCGGATCAAAGAAAATAGCAATTGCCGGGCATATCAGACCGGACGGAGACTGTGTAGGCTCCTGTACGGCACTCTATCTGTATCTGAGCCAGAACAGCGGGAAGCTTGGACTTACCAAGGTCGATGTATATCTGGAGCCCTTCGGGAACGAATTTGGCATTCTTCAGGGTACGGAGGAGATAAAGCACACCTATGTAACCGAGGAGCATTATGATACCTTCATTTCCCTCGACTGCGGCAGCTTGGACCGACTGGGTAACGCATTAAAATTTTATAATACTGCTGACAAAACCATTAACATTGACCATCACATCAGTAACCAGTCCTTTGGGATGGTGAACCATGTGGTGGCCGATGCATCCTCAACCTGCGAAGTGCTGTACACTCTGATGGATGAGGAGGACATCTCGAAGGAGGTTGCGGCGGCTTTGTATGTCGGAATCATACATGATACCGGCGTATTCAAGCACAGCAATACCTCAGAGAAGACGATGAATATTGCCGGTAAGCTGATAAGCAGGGGAATTGACCATTCCATGCTGATTGACGAATCCTTTTATGCCAAGACCTATGTGCAGAACCAGATTCTGGGGCGATGCCTCATGGAAAGTATTCTTGTCCTGGAGGGCAAGGTGGTATTTGCTGCTCTTAGCCGTAAGATGCTGGATTTCTATGGAGCCACTACCGCAGACCTGGATGGTATCATTGACCAACTGAGAGTTACCAAGGGAACTGAGATTGCAATTTTCATCTATGAGACCGACGTTCATGAATATAAAGTCAGTATGAGATCAAACGGGGATATAAATGTCAGCAAAATTGCCGTTTATTTTGGCGGAGGCGGTCATATCAAGGCAGCCGGCTGTACCCTGCATGGATCCGTGCATGATGTAATCAATAATATCACTGCACATATTGAAGCACAAATGAAGGAACTGAACAGCTTGAAGGAACAGCTTTGATAAGGAGTGCGTCAACAAATGGACGGAATAATTAACATCTATAAGGAAAAAGGCTATACCTCTCATGATGTGGTTGCCAAAATGAGAGGCATTCTGCGGATGAAAAAAATCGGTCACACCGGAACCCTGGACCCTGATGCAGAGGGAGTTCTCCCGGTATGTGTCGGCAAGGCAACGAAGCTGGTAGACCTGATAACGGATAAGGACAAGACCTACCTGGCGGTAGCAAAGCTGGGGCTTACAACAGATACGCAGGATATCTCCGGGAAAGTATTAACGACCTCGGAGGTGGAGACGGACAGAGACAGGCTTGAAAAGGCGATTCAAAGCTACATAGGAGAGTACCTGCAGCTTCCTCCCATGTACTCCGCGATCAAGATCGACGGCCGGAGGCTATACGAGCTGGCAAGGCAGGGGAAGGAAATCGAGCGTGACAGGCGTCCCGTCACAATAAAAGATATCCGGCTGCTGGATTATAATGAGAAGGAGCAGGAATTTACCGTATCGGTGGATTGCGGTAAAGGCACATATATCCGTACGCTGCTGCAGGATATTGGCGAAAGCCTGGGCTGCGGAGCGACGATGAAGAGCCTGCTTCGAACGGCAGTGGGCAGCTTTCGGTCGGAGAATGCATTAAAGCTCTCCGAGCTGGAGCGGCTGGTCAGGGAAGACGGACTTAAGCCATATATCGTAACGATTGAGGAGGTTTTCTCCGGTTACTCCGGCCTTCAAATTTCCGGTGAATATAATAAACTGATATATAACGGCAATATTCTTATGCCGGAGCATTTGCAGACTCCTGTAACCGAGGAACTGAGCGAACTGGTTCGGGTACATGACAGTGAAGGGAATTTTATCGGATTATATCGGTATATAGAAGAAGAGATGCGGTTTAAACCGGTAAAAATGTTCTTATAGGCCGTATAGGCAAGAAGATAGATGGTATGCCGCCAATGCGGCAGGTAGGAGTTACTATGGATTATATAGCCGGAGATACGGAGTTTAAATATAAGAATACAGCGGTAACCCTGGGTAAGTTTGACGGGCTGCATCAGGGACACCAGAGGCTTATGGATATTGTGATTTCTTATAAACAGCAGGGGCTGACAGCCGTTATGTTCAGCTTCTTAATGCATCCGGGCAATTTATTTTCTGATAAGGAATTTGAACTGATTTATACGGAAGAGGAAAAGGTGGCAAAACTGAAGCACTCGGGGATGGATGTATTGATTTCCTATCCCTTTACCGAGGAAACCAGGGCGATGGAGCCGGAGGATTTTATCCGAGAGATCCTGGTGGAGAAGCTGGATGCCAGGGTGATTGTGATCGGGAAGGATTTCCGCTTCGGTAATCATAAGAAAGGCGATGTGGACTTTCTGAAAGCCCGCGAGGATACCTATGGTTATAAGGTGATCGACTGTGAGAAGCTTACCTGGCGGCATGAGGTGATCAGCAGTTCAACCATCCGCAGGGCCCTGAAGGAAGGAGAGATCGAGTCAGCCAATATCATGCTGGGCAACCCCTATGCAATTCGCGGTGAGGTTCTGCATGGGAGACGGCTCGGTCGTACCATTGGAATGCCGACGACGAATCTAGTGCCCTCCTCTTCGAAGCTGCTGCCGCCCTGCGGTGTGTATGTGTCGAAGACCCTGATTGATGGAAGCTATCATGAAGGAGTGACAAACATAGGCTATAAGCCCACCGTCGGAGCAGAAGAGAACATCGGCGTGGAGACCTATCTGTTTGATTTTGACGAGAATCTGTATGGCAAGATTATCGAAGTAGAGCTTTTTTATTATATCCGGCCCGAATTAAAATTTGGATCAATTGAAGAAATGGTTACAAGAATGAGGGAAGATATTATTATAGCCAAGAAGTATTTAAAGAATAACTGAGAATGAACAGCTGTCCGAGAAATCAACTGTGTTCCTGAAAGTGGAAGGAATAAAGTGTTACGAAGGACAGCTTTTTACATACGGCAGATTAATAAATCATTAAAATTATGGAAAAGGTGTTTTCTGTACTGCCAGAATATTGTATACTTAGACAAGTTCAGGAAAACAGGACAAGTTCAATTATGGGGGTAGAAATCATGCTATCGGTAAGAAATGTTACGAAAAGATATGGAAAGCTGATTGCAAACAGTCAGGTGAGTTTTGATATCAATCCGCAGGAGATATCCGTGCTGCTCGGGCCTAACGGAGCCGGCAAATCCACGATAATAAAAAGCATCGCCGGGTTGCTGAAATTTGAAGGGAGCATCCTGATCAACGGAAATGACAACAAATCCCTGCAGGCAAAACGGGAGCTGGGTTATATACCGGAGATGCCGGCTCTGTATGATATGCTGACGGTATGGGAGCATATGGAATTCATTGCAAGGGCATATTCCCTGCAGAACTGGAAAGAGCGGGCTGAGGAACTCCTCCTGCGTTTTGAATTGGAGGATAAGAAAAAGAAGCTGGGGAACGAATTATCCAAGGGAATGCAGCAGAAGCTGAGTATTTGCTGCGGCCTGTTGCCCCAGCCGAAGGTCATTCTCTTTGATGAGCCGATGGTGGGCTTGGATCCACATGCAATTAAGGAGTTAAAGAATCTGTTTGTGGAGCTGCGTAACGGAGGAGCTTCTATTCTGATCAGCACCCATATGCTGGACAGTGTTGCTGAATACTGGGACAGTGCGAATATTATGATGAACGGAATGATAGCCGCCCGAAGAACCAGGCAGGAGATCGAAGGCTCCGGTGAGGACCTGGAGGCATTATTCTTTAAGATTACCGAAGGGGACCGTACCAGGACCCAGACTGGGATACAGGGAAGCAGTGAGCCGGGAGCCGGGACGGAAGGAGAGAGGTAAGCATGAAAGCAATATCCTATTTGATGATTACCCGTTTAAAGAACCGTATTCTTTCTCTCAGGAAAAAGCCTGCTTTGCTGGTATTATATCTGGTGATTGCCGCTTTTGCATTATTTTCCATAGTAATTTTGCTGGTATTCAATAAGGAAATGAAGCAAACTAATTTCGCGGATGAAAGGATATTGTATCTGATTTTGTCCGGGCTGGGGCTTCTCTATTTGTGGATCTTTATGAATTCGGGCCTGTCTACCGGCTCCAGTCTGTTTAC
>JAEZFH010000463.1 GCA_023437885.1 Bacillota bacterium
GTGTGGGGGGCTTTACTACCGGGGATATGCTTGTACATATGGAAGAGATGGTATTTGGGACAGCACCGTCCAAAATATTCATTAATATCGGCTCCAATGATATCGGAGCAGCAAATTTTACATTAGCACATCTGTTGGAAAACTATCAAAGGATATTATTGCAGATAAAGAAAAGGCTGCCCCTGGCTGAAATCTTTGTGATGGCCTATTATCCGGTGAATGAGGTGGATAAGGTACCTGAGGGCGAGTGGGGAAGGGCCGCCTTTGCAAATAGAAATAATGAAACAATAGGAAAAGTAAATCCAGAAATTGAAAAGCTGGCAAAAGGGCTGGGCTGCCAGTTTATTAATGTCAATGAAGGCTTGACGGATGAGCAGGGAAGGCTGAAGAAGGAATACACGGTGGAAGGAATCCATATGTATGCCAATGCCTACCAGAGAATCCTGCATAATCTGATGCCATATTTAATCTGATGCCGTATTTAATCTGATGCCGTATTTAATCTGATGTCGTATTTAATCTGATGCCGGCAGAGGATAAACCTCCGCAAAGGCCTTATAAAAATCACAGTACCTTCTGTCATGGGCCGAGAACAGATAACGGGCAAAGACATGGGAGACGGAATAGCCGGAGGCTTTCAGATGCTCTACATGGGAGCTGAAATCATCGCTTGCGGGGTTGCTGTAATCTACCGTAAGGACAAAGGAAACATAGCCGGCATTGGAATCCCTTTCCCATATCCGGGGATGGCCCTCAGAGGTGGGAACCGCCAACCCTGTCTCAACGGTCTTCTTTTCGGGATCGTAAAAGAGAATGCTCTGATATTGATCCTTGATATAGATAGACCAGGCCTGTGTATCCTCCATCTCAAAAGAATAAATGCTGTCATAATCCGGCCGTTCCGGCTGATACTGGTTTGCTGAAAGTCTTTTGTATTCATCGATGTAGAGTACTTTTTTATTGATGTACTCTTTTGCCACCAGCAGCTCTCTCAGCTTAGCGTCAATATCCCGGTCAAGCGCGGTCAGGGAATCAGACAACTCATTCACCGATAAATGGGGGAGCTTCTTCATCTCCTGCAAAGGCATAGAGAGGATACGAAAATGAGCCAGGTCGGAAATCGTGAATACGGCGCTGGTATTGTACTTTCGGTAATTGTTACTGCTGTCCCGGGGCATACGAAGAAGCCCTTCCTGTTCCCAATAGCGAAGGGTTGATTTTGGGATTCCTAATAATTCGGAGATTTCTCCGATCGTAAATGAATTCTTCATATTTGTACCTGTGATGCATGTGCACCATTATAGACAGAATATTCCTGTGGAGGAATTGATATATATATTATACCCGAACAATTCGATTAATGTAATCCTGTAATGTAATACTATATAATTTTGAATGTGCCAGATCATTGTCATATTGAAATCCGGCTTTCTCGAAGGCTCTTACAGACCTTGTATTGCTTGGGCTTATCTTAGCAATGACCCTTGGAACTCTCCATTGAAAGAAGGCTTGGTTTAACCCCTGGTTAATCGATTCCGCACCCAGGCCCTGTCCCCATTTGTTCTTATCTCCGATTACAACCACCATCTCTGCTTCATTCGCCCGGTGTACCAGCTTCAGAAAGCCGATGGGCCGGTTGCTGTCATCATGGATGAGATAGAAGCTGCAATCCCGGTTAAATAAATGTGTCAGAACAGCCAGGTTGACCCGGTTAATCGTATTATATATCTCAGTGGATATATTTGCTGTTTCATTTAAATATCTGGTTACCTCAAGGTTTTCCATCCAGTTCATAATTAATAATGCATCATTTCGAGTTACTTCTTGCTTAAGAGTTACCCGTAGTGCTCCCATTATATCATTTCCTTTCACAATATAATAAAAGCCTTTCATAGGCATCTTCTGCCTATGACGGTTCTTCCGTTGATCAATACAGCTAGTATTATAAACGTTAAAGTAACTTGAATGTCAATACTTGTTTCCCATTTTGGATACAGGAAAAATTATGGACATGATACCTGATTTAGGATAGAATAAAAGGGAAAAGCTAGTGAGGATATGAATGGGAGTTTAGGTGCTAAATCATGACAGAATACAGCAAATATCATAAGAATCGAACAGAAGATTTACCTGTAAAAGATACGAACAGCATAATGAATCCACCTATGAAGGTGATTGCCAGAATTCGCACGGATTTTCCCACAAAGTTCGGACTACCCCGTCAAAGCGGAATTGTGGAAAGCTTGAAGGCGGCTATTATTTTTGAGCCGGAATATCGTAACCCGGAGGCCTTCCGGGGACTGGAGGGTTTTTCCCATGTTTGGCTCATCTGGGGTTTTTCCGAAACCGTACGTGACACCTGGTCGCCCATGGTCCGCCCGCCGAGATTGGGAGGAATTAAGCGCATGGGAGTATTTGCAACCCGCTCCCCCTTCCGGCCAAACCCTCTCGGCCTGTCCTCGGTAAAGCTGGAGAAGGTGGAGCTATATACCGACTGCGGACCGGTTCTTCATGTATCGGGGGCTGATCTGATGAACCTTACTCCGATCTATGATATTAAGCCTTATCTTCCTTTTACGGACAGCCATCCGGAGGCTACCGGGGGCTTTGCCGAGCCGGTGAAGGATTATGCCCTGGAAGTAGTATTTCCTGAGGAATGGCTCAGCTTCATTCCGGAAGACCGGCGGGAGGCTCTGATGGGGGTATTGGCTCATGACCCAAGGCCGGCTTATCAAAAAGACCCGGACCGTATCTATGGCTTTGAATTCTGTGACTATGATGTCCGGTTCAAGGTCCGTGATGGGGTACTGACTATTTATGAGATCGTTGATTTAATAAAAGAGGAGTGAGTATGATGTGAACAGCTCGCAAGCGTATGATCAGAGTTGAAGGTCATGAAAGCGGAATAGAGCAAAGCAGCGTCAATAATCTGGTATATATGAAATATGAGAAGGCATGCCATGATATAGCAAGCTAAAATAAGGCATGCCATGATATAGCAAGCTATGAGAAGGCATACTTTGACAAAGTATACTTTAATAAAGTATAGAAAGCTTGACAGCAGCAGGGAGGTAAAGATGCAAACAGAACGGTTAATTATCCGTAAAGCACAGTGCGGGGATGAGACGGATTTGTATGAAATTCGTAACAGTGAATTTGTACTTAGATATAATTGTATGAAAGAGATCACCAAAGAGCAGTTGGGAGAGCAGATAGCGAAAGATATGGAATCAGACCGGGTCTTCCATATCGTGCTTAAGGAAACAGGCAGAGTGATCGGCAACATAGATTTGGATACGGATACTCTGAGGTATGGAGTGAATGCCTTAAGCCTTTCCTATTATCTGGGGGAAGAATATGGCTCCCGGGGATATATGACGGAGGCATTGCGGGAGATGATAAGGTATGTATTTGAAGAAAGGCAGGCCGAGGTTCTTTCTGTCAGAGTTTTTAAAGATAATACGGCTTCCAGAAGCTTAGTGGAGAAGTTGGGCTTTGTGAACGAGGGCTGTATTCGAAGCTGTGTGAAGGGCTACGATGAAATGATCCATGATGACATGATTTATTCCATATTAAAGCGGGAATACATCCATAGTTAATCCAATATGAGACCGGCAGCAATGTTTATATGAGTATTATTAGCGGGTCTGTCCGGATACAATATTTCCGGATGGATTGCCCGGATTGCATCGTATTACGAAAGAGGCGGGAGGAAATTAATCCGCAATATGTCATTCTTGAAAGATCATGGCCATGGGCCGGGAAGCATCAGAGAAGCATGTGCCGCATGGACCGATAGAAAGCGATTTGCTTAGAAATGGAGGAAGGATAATGGAGACTTTAGTCAAAAAATTGGCACTGGTTACCGGTGGGAATTCCGGAATGGGAAAAGCAACGGTGGCAGCTTTGGCCGATGCCGGATTTGCAGTGATTATGCTGTGCAGGAGCAGATCGCGGGGAGAAGCTGCATTGCAGGAATTAATGGATCGGAAGGAGAGGGACATCCGTCTGATGCAGTGTGATCTCGGTCACATGGAGGATATTCGCCGCTTTACGGAAGTGTTTAAAGAAAGCTATTCCAGGCTGGATGTATTGGTAAATAATGCGGGAGTAATCTCCCTGACCCGGAGGGAAACCTGTGATGGCCTGGAAGAACAGTTTGGTGTCAATCATATCGGACATTTCCTGCTGACGCTGCGTTTGCTGGACCGAATGGAGAACGGCAGCAGGATTGTAGTAGTATCCTCGGGTGCGCATAAGGTTGGAAGGATACATTTTGACGACTATAATCTGAACCGGAGCTTTGATGCTGTTCAGGCCTACAGCCAATCAAAGCTGGCGAATATATTATTTGCAAGAGAGCTGGCGGTGCGGGTGAAGGACAGAGGAATTACCGTCAACTGCTGTCATCCCGGAGCGGTTGCCACCTCCATGGGTGTGGACCGGAACACCGGGTTTGGTACTGCAGTGAGCG
This sequence comes from Bacillota bacterium, assembly GCA_023437885.1. Taxonomy (GTDB): domain Bacteria; phylum Bacillota; class Clostridia; order Lachnospirales; family Lachnospiraceae; genus Mobilitalea. The sequence continues at coordinate 4,475 of JAEZFH010000463.1, forward strand.
GATTGTTAAAACCGTTCTTTTTAACTCCGGAGGAAGGAGCCAGAACAACAGTTTATCTGGCCACCAGTCCGGAAGTGGAGGAGGTTACCGGCAAATATTTCTATCAATGCAAGATGGAGGCAACTTCAGCTGCGGCAAAGAGCCGCGGACAGGCAAAGAGGCTGTTTGAGCTGAGCGAAAAGCTGACGGGAGAATATATCGCCGGCGCATAGGATAAATGAGAGAGGTAATTGAAAAAACAATAATTTTCTAAATTGCAAATGTGCTGCGGCCTAAATTCGCAGGCAGCGGCAGAAGGAGGATTTGATGGACGGACAGAATTTGAACGCGGAATTAATGGATAAAATGACCAAGGTATGCATTTGCAAGGGAATACCCCGGTCTAAGATGAAGGCTGCGATTCAAAACGGAGCAAAGACATTACAGGAGGTCCAAAAGGCAACCGGAGCGGGAAGCGGACCCTGCGGCGGAAGACGGTGCACCCCCAAGATTTTAGACCTTTTGGAAGCAATGTCCCAGGAGGCAGAGTAGCTGGGTTTGACAAAAGAAAGCGGGAGTGATTGCATGAGAGAGAATGAACAGTTAAAGCAATATGAGATAGCGCAAATAAAGAATATTAAAATTCATGGCAGGACAGCGAAGAACAGGCAGCCTCTGACCTTGTTCTGGACAGGCAGCGGGTTGGAGTTCAATGCGAAGGGTTCGGAGCTTTGGATTGAGGCAGAAGCAGATTATGAGCTTTATGATTCTTGGATCAGCATTTTGATTAACGGAGAGCCTGTAAGCCGGCTCATGATTACAGCAGGACGGCATTGGATCTGTTTGTTCCGGGGAATGAACCGGGAGGTGGTGAAAAATGTGCGTATCGTGAAAGAGGTGCAGGCGATGAACGGTGATCCTGGCTGCAGGCTGCAGTTCCATGCGGTACGGTTTGACGGTGAACTCCTCCCGGTGGAGGAGAGGCCTTATAAGATTGAATTCATCGGAGACAGCATCACCTCCGGCGAAGGAAGCATTGGGGCAAAGCAGGAAGAGGATTGGGTTCCCATGTGGTTTAGTGCGGTGGAAAACTATGCCGCAATAGCCGCAAAAGAATTGAATGCGGATTACCGGATCGTATCCCAAAGCGGATGGGGGGTTCTGTCTGCCTGGGATAATAATCCCCATAGCAATATCCCGTCCATCTATGAGAAGGTATGCGGTTCTCTGGCAGGGGAAAGCAACCGGAGACTGGGAGCCCTGGAGGAGAATGACTTTTCAGTCTGGCAGCCGGATATCATAGTAGTGAATCTGGGTACGAATGATAACGGTGCCTTTTATAATCCGCCGTGGAAGGATGAGAGTACCGGGAAGGTCCAAAAACAGCGTTTGAATGAGGATGGCAGCTACAACGAGGAAGACCTGAGGACTTTTGAAATGGCAGTGGAGCATTTCCTGGTGAAGTTGAGAAAATACAATCCCAAGGCCCGGATTGTCTGGGCCTACGGCATGATGGGAATTCCCCTGATGCCGGCAATCTACCGGGCTGTGGATGAATACCGGAAGAATTATTCGGATAGGAAGGTATCCGTCTTCCAACTGCCGAATATGACGGAGGAAACCGTAGGTGCGAGGCAGCATCCGGGGAAGACGGCCCATAGGCGGGCCGCCGCAGAGCTTGTGGATTACTTAAAGCAGTATCTGGACTAAATAAAATGGCAATTATCCTTTTACAATGAACATTCGAAAGGATAATTGCCTTATGTAATTCAACGATTAAGAAATCAGCAGATCCAGTACCCGGATATAATTATCCTGCAAAGCCCGGTCCTGCTGATCCGGAGAATTTGATTTTGCAGTCTCCAGGAAGAAGGCGGAAACAGGAAGATATCGTTCGATCCTGGCCCGATATTCTCCGGAAAAGAACTCTTTGCTGCCAATCAGGGAGGATAAGATTAATTGGTCGCTACTGGCAGATATGAAATTCTTAAAGGTATCATTCTCGGCACAATAAGCCTCCATGATGCAATGGAGAAAATTCAGCAGCTTATTCACCAGCTTTTCCTCCTGCTCCTGGGAAGTATTTAAGGTGAATAGAGTTTGATGACCTTTTTTGCTGTCTTCATCGATATCCTGCAGATCATCGGCCAGTTGGAGGAAGAAGCCGAAGCCCAGATAGAAGACCAGATCGGCCTGAGTTAACTCTCTATTTACCAGAAAACGGTCGATCAGCACGGAGACACCGCCTTTTAACAGCGAGATATCCAGACGCTGGTCCATGGTCAGCATATTTGCCTGGTTTTGCTGATGAAGGCTGGCCTCCTGTGCTTCCAGCATCATGAGGAGCAGGGTATAGATACGGTCATCCTTGTCCCGCGGATATTCTGAAGCAATTGCCTGGAGCAGATCACAGGTCTTGTGATGATGGAGGTTCTTTGGTTGAATTGCATTTCCAAGGATTTTATCCCGGATTAATTGATTGTATTCCAGCTTCTCCTCCGGAGAGCGCTTGTTGTTGTCAATATAATTATCGGTAAAGGGATAGAGCATGCTGTAGCCAAAGCCGGCTTTGCTGAAGCCGGAATTTATCTGATGAATTATCTTGAACATGGCGTATACGATATAATTGCGGATGCCCTGTCCAATCTCCTCAAATCTTAATTCAGGGCAAAAGCACCGCAGCTCCTTGATAAAGTCAGTCAGCTCCTGATAGAAGGCGTCGATTTCTCCTTGCTGCAGGGAGTGATGAATGCCGATGACATTCTCCTGATACAGCACCCGGAATATCAGCCCCAGGGTTTTTTGCCTCCAGGACTTGCGTCTGAAGGGAAGTCTGGGCAGTCGTTTGGTCTGCCGGTGGAATTCCTCGGAGACTTTTTGCAGATATCGTTCATTCTGCTGCTTTTGCTCTGAAGAGACCTCGGTTAAATAATCCGGGAAAGCATCACTTGAGGCAAGCCATGCTTCCTTAATTAACTCCAGGCTGTGTTTGACGTCTTCTCGAATATTCATCCTGCCCTCCATAATCATAAAAAAGTTCATATTCTGTCAGCTGATACATTACTGTGCTGCCTTGCGCAGGTTTCACTTAATTCAGCACCTGCTATTTGCACTAAGGCAAGGATACCCTAGCCGATTATGGTAATTATAGCATATTTACCCAAGATTGAAAGATAAAATTAAGGGCCTTTGCAGATGAAAATATGCAAAAGCCCCGCTCTGCTATTTATGTCTTGATTTGCCAAGATAAGCCGCTTTTACTAACTCATCGTTCAGAAGCTCCAGGCCGGTTCCGGCTAAGGAAATATTGCCGGTTTCGCATACATAGCCGTAATGGGCGATTTTCAACGCCAGGTTGGCATTCTGCTCTACTAAAAGGATGGTAACCCCCTCCTTATTGATAGTCTTAATAATGTTCATAATATCGATTACGATAATCGGAGCCAGACCAAGGGAAGGCTCATCCATCATGATCAGCTTCGGCTTGCTCATGAGAGCCCGACCCACGGCCAGCA
>JAEZFH010000519.1 GCA_023437885.1 Bacillota bacterium
GGATCCAGGAGCATACCATATGGCTGAGAAACCGGATTCCTCATGATGATATGCTCGCTATATTCCAGCATACGGATTTTTATATTCTTACACACCGCTTTTCCATCTTTGATTTCTCCACCATTGAGGCTATGGGGTACGGTAACATACCGATGCTGACTCCAATTGGCGGGAACAAAGAAGTTATTATAGATAATAACGGAATTTTTCTGAATAGCCTGTCCAGTACGGCTGATTTTGATGAGTTTGTTACAAATCAGAATTTTGAAGAAGCCAAAAATAAGAACATACGCATTGCGGATGAGTTATTCAGTGAAAAAGCATTTTTAAAGGGCTATGCTGATTTGATCAATGAAATCAGGCGTGAAAGCTAAGTAAGGTCCTGGAACTGAACTCCGGGTGTATTTTTGTCAGGCTGTATGAAGAAACCATTCAGCCTGACACCTTAAATGAAATCCTGCCCTTCTCCTTCCTTTTCACCTTTTCCTAATGCAAGGAGGATAGGTCAGAACAGTTATTATTACATTGTTATTTTGATTTCGAAGCCAAACGGCTTATGCCCTATCGTTTCCTATGCAGCTTCTCATTCTTTCCGCTTTCCGCTGTCGGACTAAACTGCCAGGGATACCAGCTTCTCAATAAAAGCGGAATCCACCTCCTGCTTCAACCCGTTTAACAGGCAATTATAAAAGTTAACGGATTTTGATTCTGTCAATTGCTTAACCAACGGTATATTATGATATTGCGGATACCTCTCCCGTACCTGCCCGTTTATCTCGGACAATAATTCTATAGGAATTGACCCGAAGGTACGAATAAAATTTTTGACTACGGTAAGATATGTAATAATAAATTCATGATCATAGTAATCCTGATATATCCTGTATATTCCTCTCTGCTGCAGCTCATCCAGCTTAAGCTGTTCGATGATAAACCGGTGCAGTCTTTTTTTCCAGTCCGCCGTATTATTCGACATGGAATCCCTGTAAGTAATATAATGATACAGATATTCCTCCAGAAAATAAATGCGGTTGGCATAATTCTTTACCAATTCAACAAAAAAGACATCCTCATAAATGAAGCCTTCCGGAAAACAAATCCGGTGCTCTGTCAGCAGCTTCCTGCGGTAAAGTTTATTACAGGGGGAGGCGCTGATCTCCAGCTTGAGAAAATCCGCCCGCTCCCTGTTATTTTGGATAGAAATAAAGCGGTCCTGCTCGGTCCCCCGCCCCATGGACACCTCCGGTGCCTCCTCCAGAATATGCTTTTTCGAGCGGCACAGGACCAAATCACAGTCATGTTCTTTCATTTTACGGAGCATAGCCTCATACATTGTATTCTCTATATAATCATCACTGTCAACAAAGCCGATATATTCCGAGGATGCATAGCTCAAACCTACATTGCGCGCTGCACCGGCACCGGAATTCTGCTCCAGATTAACCAGTACAATGGTCTCTGGGTATTGCTTTTCCCACTCCAGCAGATGTGACAGGGTCTCATCCGTAGATCCGTCATTTACGATGATTACCTCCATATTCTCTTTGCCGATGGTTTGGTGCATCAGGGAATGAATACAGTCCGTCATACGTCGGTAGCCGTTATAAACCGGTATAATAATGCTTATCTCAGCCATAATTATTCTCCTTTCATGCACTCCTTCATCGTCAGGGTCTTCATTCCGGCAATCCTGGCTCCGCCCTCGGTAGCATTAAGGAACTCAATCCCTTTCACATCACGAATGCGCTTCTCGATCCATTGCCGGTACATATCCAGGGTTCTGCTGGTATGCACCGGATTGCCATGAATGTCTTCCACCGTTCTCAGGTCCTGCGAAGGCTCCAGATTTCTCAATGAGGTTTCAGAGGCATGTCTGAAATTGTCCGTATAAGCCAGATCAAGCCCAAGAAATATAATCCGGCGGCAGCCCAGAGCAATCCCCAGGTCCAGTGCCGTGGTACTGACTGAGCCTCCGCTGCTGTTCAGCATTGTATTGTATTTCCTCGCATAGGCTTCTGATTTATCATAATCCTTCTGAAGAATAATGTACTTTTTGCCATGGTAGTTTCGAGCGAACCCTTTATAGGCTGTCGATAAATAAAGCATGGGAGTTAGTCCTGTCTCCAAGCCCGCAATCTGCGCATACACACGCTCGTTGGCATCCGATACAATAAAGTAATCCGGCTGGATGCCTGCTGCCAGCAGCTTACGATATACGGTTCCGGTAGCGAGGATGATCCCCTTGCTCCTGTCAACTTCTTTCAGCAAATGGAAGTTCTTGTCCAAAGAAGGTCCGGCAGCAATAATATAAAGGTTCTTATTCCGAAAATGCTCCTTTAATTCCGCTGCAAAGCCATCATAGTGAGTAATATTTTCACGAAAATTCCCGTTTAGCAATTTGATTTGATTCGTAATAGAGCTATACTGTATAAAATAATTCTCCAACTTTTCCTTTATATTTTGGCTGCGCACGTTGCGCAATGAAGGATAATGAATAACGAATTTCTCTCCATCCTTTATATCCTTAAGTCGATGCAGCATCTTGGTATGCGTGGGATCATAGATGATCCGGACTGCCGGATTATTTACGAGAGCGCTAATGGCAGTATGGGCTGCGGCCAGCTTAAGCACATTAATATCTGCCTCATATACCTCAATCCGGATACTATTGTCCATCTGCATCAGCTCTTTGATATGGTAGCCGAAGCCAAATCCATATACGATATAATGAGTAAGCTCTTCGTCATACCAGGAGGACGCCAGAGTGAACGCCTCTTTAGATACCCTGCTGTTACTATGCAAATAGTATCTTCCCGCAGCGTCAGTTAAAGCCAGAGTCATTAGACCACAGGAGGAGATTTCCGCCTCATACCCCTGCTCTGCCAATGCAAACGGAGAAATCCCCTGATAAAGCAGCTCACAAAGACCGGAATCTGCCTGATGAATGACCTCCTGGTTTTTCTCGAAAACCGTCTCGTCATAGGAAAAACCATCACTGAAGATGATATCCTCCTGGAGCTGGATAAAATATCTACGAAGCTGAAGCTCCAACAAATCTGCTTGCAAAACATAATCCTTATTCTTCTGAGCAAGGAAGATCTCCTGCAGTATTCTGCTAAGCTCTGCCGTTCGTTCCTCTCCTGCCAATGTTTGAAGCCGTCCCATCCCGGCATCCAGACGGTTCAGCAATACGGTTGAAATACGCAGAGTCTTATCATAGTTCTGGGTATGGATGTAGAAGATAATTTTATCGATTAGCTCAATCAGGATTGAATTGGAGGATAATGTTTGTTGCAAAAACTCCTTCATATTAGTCATTGCATTTTCCTTTGCTTATGTAATAAAATATTTTAAAATTTAATTGGAATCGGATACTTATACAAGCTTATAATAATTCCGCGTAACCTCTTCTATTTAATATTTCCTTTGCAACTTATTAATCATATCTTTTGCCTGCCAGGGGCATAATAACCTTGTTATACTCAAAGTCTAGCATATGTAGCTATTTGATTGCATGATATTATAGCAAATAAAATTGCAGTCTATTTCAATCTTTTCTGTTACAGGAACATGAGCAGCAAGGCGACAATAAAGTAGGTAGTTGCAGGACTCTATTACTGAAACCTCTTCACTAAATAATCATAAGTTGTTTTAGGTACGATTTTTTTGATACTCTCAAAATCCCTATCCTGCAATTTCTTCCGCACCCTAGATGCACTGATCGGCTCCTTTTCTGAAAGCTTACGTTGTATCTCAACAAATTCAATCCCATACTTCGGCAGAATCTTTTTCATCGCTTCATTATACTGGCAAGTAAATTTATCCAACGGTTCTTCCCCTGCAAAACGGACGTTAATCTTCAGGAAAGGGGCTATCTGTGTTGCATATAATTCCAAATCCAGAGTTGCATCGAGACGTACTTCTTGTAAATTGTCTTTATCAAAATATCCAGGGAGTGTCGCCGTTGAGATAATATAGGAACCGCTCGGCAATACTTTTACATTTTTTATGTCTTCCGTCCCTGTCTTTATTAACTCAATTCTATCGCTGAAAGGAAAAAAAGATCTATCCTCCTCTACAACAAATATGTACAAATAATCAACTTGGCTACTTGCATACTCAATTAAGTACCGGTGACCCAAGGTGAAAGGGTTGCAGTTCATTACGATTGAGCCAACCTTCGCACTCTCTTCTATGTCAAACCGTTCCAAAGAATCTCTCCATGATTCAATTTCAGCAAATGAGCAGTTGACTATCTTTTCCTTGTCCGCATTTCCAAAAACACAAGTTTCTTCCAGATTACTAACATTATTATTGCCGAGAGCATAATCATCTTCATGAACTATGATTTCATATAATGACTCTGCAATATTTTTATTAACTACCTTATTGCAATGTCTTCTCATATCCCAAATATGATTCCACAAATCAGGCACTTTATTGTATGCATCTAAAATAGAATAAACTTTGAATCCGGCATGTTCATATGGTCTTGGATTAACCATCAATATGACAATGTCTCCCTGACTATAATCATTCGAACGAATCACAAAATTCATTGTAGAGCTAGACATTCCCAAATTAACGAAACGATATTTATCTTTCAATATACTTTGCAATATGCTGGGAATCGTGTCCTCATCCTTGGTATAGGCGCCCATAATAACACACGGTCCGAACATAAAAACTTTTTTACTTGATGATCCATCATAACTTCCTGCTGTATACCTAATACCGTCAACGATATTTAAGTGTTTCCCTTTTATGTCTTCAATTGCTGGATACCCTTTCCTCATTGAATAAACTACATTAAAAAGCTCCTCCGGTACACTTTCATTCTCATACTGCATTATGT
>JAEZFH010000317.1 GCA_023437885.1 Bacillota bacterium
CGGCATGCGGGAATGCCCTTTCTATCAGTGTTTGCGGATAGGGCAGATGGTTCAAATCCTACTGCCCCTGTTACTTAAAATCGATGGGAAACGCTTAAGATAAGGCGTTTCCCGTTTTTTATGTGTAACCCATATTTGATTACACTTGATGATAGTATCGATAAGATATAAGAAACCGTATAGCTTTTTATTTTGGGGACAAAGGGGACACTGGGACAATACTTATCTTAGTTTTCAGAATAGTATCGATATACAGCTTTGATTACTTTAGTTTTCGATAGAATGTACTACGGCTGATACCAAGTAGTTTAGCCGATTTTGTTGCAGAAATATTTCCGGCTTTGTAACGTATCATAACGGAAGAGAGGGTGGGGAGATCCACTGGTTTTCGACCGGAATATTTGCCCTGTGATTTTGCAATCTCAATCCCTTCTTTTTGCCGCTGAAGAATGTATTCACGCTCTAATTCTGCCACTGCAGCAAAAATGGTAACCATGAATCTTTCGGTAGGAGACTTAGTATCTATGGCTTCTTTCTGGCTGATAAAAGAAACCTCTTTATGGGACAAGGTATCAATTAGTTCCAGTAAATCACGGGTATTACGGGCGAACCAGGAGATGCTCTCGACAATAATGATATCGCCCTTTCGGACAAAATCCATCATTCGCTTCAGTTCTGGCCGCTCGGTATTCTTAACGCTCATCCGGTCAATGAATACCTCATCAACACCAAGGTTATTCATTATTACCTCTTGCCGGGCGGTGTGTTGTTCTACTGTACTTACACGGATATATCCAACCTCAATTACAATCACCTCCAATTAAAAATGGCTGTCCGACGACAGCCAAAATGAATGTTATCATATTAATTTATTCATATTACGCCGATTATAGAAAACACGTTGTATTTCCACAGAGTCTTCTAATATCAAATAAAATACCACATAGTTTTTTACGAATAATTTACGGTACTGGAATTTATGGCCCCTGCTTGAAGAGTAGATTGAGCCACGGAAGGGATTTAACCGTAAAGTTGATATCTCTGTCTCCAGTGTATCGAGAATTTTAATTGCTGTTTCTGGGACTTCGAGATCAAATGCAATATAATCCACGATATCCTGAAGATCCCTTCTTGCAATCGGGAGATACTTTATCTGATATTGTTTATTTTTTTCCATGAGCAATCCGCTCCCTTAATTCAGAGAAAACTTCTTCATGTGTGAATCTTTGATCTGTCATTTCGCGCTCTAATTCAGCTTCCTGCAGCCGGAGTTCGACTTCATTCTCATATTCACTATACCGTTCCATGCTCATAACTACCATAGCTCCATAGCCGTTTTTAGTAAGGAATACCGGTTCATTGTCTTCCTCGACAGTTTTCTGAATTTCTGTGAACTTATTTCTTAAGTCTGAGACTGGTCTGATATGCAACATAACATGCACCTCCTTATAATCATAATATTATCATAATTATGATTAACATGCAATAATCATTATTTCTGTATCAATAGGGCCAATGTATAAAATGACACGTACCAGAATTGTTATATCGACCCTATGGATACATTTTATTTTTGTCACATATGGGTATACCCTAATGGGATATCTAGATATCAATGCCAGGGTTTTACGCCGCCTTTACGATAAATCTCCTGGAATTAACATCCAAGAAGTAGACATTTATAAAAGAGTCGAGCTTATTGAGGAAGAAATTGAAAGGGATCTTAATTTACCCAATTTATTTTTGGATTGATCTTACATGAATTTGAAGGACTACTAAATCCGGCATGCGGGAATGCCCTTTCAATCAGTGTTTGCGGATAGGGCAGATGGTTCAAATCCTACTGCCCCTGTAACAAAGAAAGCCTTACAACTCAACGGTTGTAGGGTTTTTATTTTTGTAGGTCTATCTTGAAAAAACTAGTTTCGGTTGCAAGTTTGTAGGATGGAGTACGAAAAAGATGGCAACCTATGACAGAAATTTTATGAAGTGGGATATCTATGATCTTAATTATCTGACTCGAATAATAATGTAACTCATTAAAATACCACTTGATGACAGCAATAGTCTTAAGTGGTATTTTAACTATAATTCAAGCGATCGCACATTTTTACCTCTTTCGTCACATCCTTAAAATATCCTTGCCCAGAGGCAGCAAAAGCTGCATGATGAACACCCCTCCCTCTGTTTCAAAGGAATATAATCCTCCATGGCGCTCCACGATGGCGACCATACTCTTGATTCCGAAGCCGTGTCCGGCGTCTTTTCTATTTGATTTAGGCAAATCGCCCTCCATATCAATCCTTCCCACATAGGCATTTTCTGTGGATATAACCAGCTTGTCACCGTTGATAATGGCATGGATATAAACCTTGCGAAGTTTCTCGTCCTCTACTAGATCGGCTGCAGTAATGGCGTTCTCCAGTGCATTGGACAGCAGGGCACAGAGTTCGGTGTCGTTCACATCAAGTTCTTCCGGTAATTTAATATCTGCGTGTAGAACAACCCGTATCTTTCTTGCCTTATTTTCAAAGCTGGATAAAATCAGATTGACGGTTTCGTTTTCGCAATATCGTATCGGGGTCAGTGCATTAATAGAGGCTTCTGTACATGCAAGATATTCTATAATTTTCTGGAGATCACCATCAGCCGCAAAGCCGCCAATCAGCGATAGGTGATGGCGCATATCGTGGCGATAGATCACAGTATTGTTTTGCATCTGGCGCATCGCATCAAGCTCTACACTGGCATGCTGGAATTGGGAAGCAAAGATGTCCCTCTCTCGCTGGGCCTTAGCCTGTTTTTGGGATTCGTTGTAGTATAGGAGAACGAATACTAAGTAAAAGGTACAAATTACAGAAGGAGTAAATTGTACCGCTTCACGAGCACCGGAATACAGCAGATCCGTATAGATGGTAGTGGCGTAGTCAAATAAATAGTATAAAAGAGGTACTGCACCAAAAAGTAGACAGGAGCGCGTTGATCGCTCCATTAACTGTCTTACTGATTCAGCTACATATTTTCCTAGAAAATAGTACACAACACCCATAGCAGCAAAATAACCAATATGATCGGCAAAGCGGCCACCGAAAACCGCCGCTGCCGTCGAGCCAACCCAGCGTGGTATTTGGCAGCAAAGATAGGCTGTCAGTACACTGCTGATCGAAATCAGCCATGGTCTCCTGAAATATAGGATGAGAAATGCAATCGATGGCAAATGTGTAATGAAGGGGTACAGTTTCATCGTAATTTGTAACCCCAACATCTGCCAGCAAATAATTTGAATGGAGATGGTAAGTGCATAAAAAATAGCAATCGCCAAGTTGCCTGCCCGTGTATGTTGCACACCGGCAAAAAGAAGAGACACCGATACACCGAACACCAAAACTATGCCGGAGCGAAATAAAATAATAATGGTATCTATCACAGCATATCCCCCCGTTCCTTTGGTGACAGCAGATATTTCATATATACAGCTTTCGCATTCGAAAACGCATCTCTTGCCACGGGCACCGTTTTACCAATTATGGTAGCAAAGCCTTTCTTATTAAGTTCAGTCACCTGGCGCAGGTTCACTACATAGGAACGGTGAGGCTTATAAAAATGGGGGTCTGGCAGCAAGTCACTTTCGTAATCGGTAAGGTAGCCATAGGCTTCTCGTACCTCGCCGTTTGCAAGGAAAAACTGTACTGAGCGGTTAATGACTTCTACATATACAATTTGCGAAAAGGGCAGCTTTACGATTCCGCTTCTTGTTTTCAGAGTCAGATATGCATCCTCCTGTGTAAACCTGGCAAGCTGTTTGCTAATGGAAGGAAATATCTCATCTTTACGTGCAGGCTTCATTATATAGTCTATGGCACCTACACGGTAGCTCTCCACTGCAAACTCACGGGATGAGGTAAGGAAAATGATCGGAATTTCACTATCTGTGCGGCGAATCTCTTTGGCAGCATCCATTCCTGTAATACCCGGCATAAGGATATCCAAAAGCAATAGATCAAACCGTCTTACTCTCATAGTCTCTATAAGCTCCGTAGCACTGAAAAAGGCTTCGTATGTAACCGAACTGTCCCATTCCTGGCAGTAATCCTCCAGCATAGAGGAAATACGGGAAAGCTCATCTAGATTGTCATCACAAACAGCGATATGCATATTCATCTCCTCCATTTATGTAAAATTCATGAATCATATTGTAGCATAAAGCAATAGGTGCTTCAAGAATTTGAAATTACGATTCGTGCAATAATAGACACGATTCGTGCGGTAAACGGTTTTTTAAAGGGAAAATTTGATATTATATGTCAAGTGAAAGAGATTTTACAAGAAAAAGGGGTGGTGTTCTATGACAGCAGCCACATTTGGCTGGTTTGTTGCAGGAATCTGTGTGGCAGCATTTGTTACACTATGGTTTATAGTCAGTTTCAAGGAACTGTCCGCAAAGCAGAAGAGCCTTGATACCATCAGCGAGCAGGTGCAGATGCACCGTAGATTGCTTATGCAGGAACGCGGAGGTGAAAATGACATGGCAGCACAAAAGATATTAGAGAATAAGCTCATGGTTTATCGGAAGATAAAAAAGGACTATAATGTCCTGCTAAAAAGACCGATGAATCGTATTCCTGCGTATATTATGGGGTTTCACCCTGCAGGAGAGGAGCGTGGGATATGATTAATACCCGCGAAGATTGTGGCCTCTTATTTTACCAAGTGGGGGGAGCGAATGAAGGTCCCTTCTATGTAAGAGAATATAGAAGCAAAGTTGAATAGAGAGAGTTTGTAAAGCTTAAAGGAGGGAATGATGTATAGTTTAGAAGAGACTTATAATCAAGCAATAAGAATTTCGCGTAATATTGTGGAAGATATCAGGTTTGGCAGGGAATTATACTTAGATCCTGTAAAAATATGCTCCATTCAAATTTGTAAACATCTAAATATTGATACGAATATATTAACATTAATAAACAGTGTTCAGGATAAAAACCCTTATATGTATTCTCATCCGGTTAATGTAGCTTTCATATCATCTGTTATCGGCAAATGGTTGAACTTGGATTATTTAAATCTAGCAAACCTGGTTCGTGCAGGGCTTCTACATGATATCGGGAAAGCAAAGATTAAAGATCGGCTATTAAATAAGGCTGATACATTAACATTAGATGAGATGGAAAAAATGAAATCTCATCCGGTCATAGGCTATAAAATATTAGATCGAGTCAACGAATTCGATTTGGAAGTGTTACAGGGTGTTTTATTCCATCATGAAAGAATGGATGGAACAGGTTATCCACTGGGAATAACTGGAGATAAAATCAATTTGTTCGGTAGAATAATAGCAATCGCTGATACATTTGATGCAATCACAGCTACAAAGACATATAGCAAAAAGAATTCACCTTTGAAAGCGATTGAGGAAATACAAGCAAACAGCTTCAATCATCTGGACCCATATATTTGCCAGATCTTTGTAAATAATATTATTGACTATTATAGTGGCAGAGCGATTCGGTTAAGTAACGAACAAGTTGGTAATATAGTTTATATCAACCCAATAGAAATAACGAAACCATTAGTTCGTTGCGAAAATGAATATCATGATTTGTCGGTAGAAAGAGATATTGAAGTAGTTGAGCTTCTTTAGGCATAAGACAAAAGCTTGTTGCTTTCAAAGTGGACAGGATCGCGGCATGCGAACAAACAAAAATGATGAATATCGTTAACAACTCAAAAGCAGATATTCATGCATTTAAAAGAAAATACCAGAATAGTTGGTTTTTTATTGTAAGAGAGGGAAGTGAACTAAATAGTGCTATAATTATTGGAAATTATATGAAGAGCTTGAATAATTAAAAGGGCCCATCTCAATGGACAGACCCAGGGGAGCTGAAACTAATTTCCAAGATTACAGTATTTTAAAATCTGATTTAACAAATCACTGAAATTGCATGAGCTAAATTTAAAATACATAGTGTTTGCCTCCTTTTGAAGATTGTTATCTCTTAGGAACAATAGAATTGTTACATATGTGTAACACAAATGTAATATTTAAATGATGGTTAGCCAGTCATCCTATGGACATACCTGAAAATTAAGGAAAGGAAGGTTTCAAAATGCAAAGATTGGTTTATACATTGATATTGGCGAGGAGTTTCCAGACCTTACAGGAATTTTCATAAGAAGAACGTGAATTCGAAAGCATATCAGGTGAATGATGCATGTGCTGGATAATCTAATCTATATGTCGCATTATGAACTTTTTTGTCATTATTGCCATATGATATTATATGACAATTTTTCAAGGAGGCAATACTATGTTGCTTTATTTTGCGATGAATAAATATTATAGCATAAAGAATAATTTACATGACAAATTAAACAAACAAAAACAAAAAGTAAAAAGTATTCAAACTGAGATACCAACGAAACTAGATCCAAAAGATATCCCCAAATATGTTAATAAGCTGCAAAAACCTCCGGTCTATAAACCATGCATTTCAAAAAAGCGGAGTCATTTCGGGAAATGTAAGATAAATCATTCCTATACAATTGATATAAGTGAATTCGACCAACAGATCCTTCCCCCCGGGTTACCTCAGACGAAAGTATGGGGTTACGGAGGCCTGGTAATAGATGAAATGACCGGCAAAACAAAGTATTCCAGAAGTACACCTGGTGCAACCTTTGAAGCCATCAGAGGAGTACCGGTAAAAGTAAAATGGATTAATAGATTGAAAGGCAAGCATCTATTTGCTGTTGACCCGACGTTACACTGGGCTAACCCAAATAATATGCCATTGCATAATATCCCAAAGCCCTGGCCTCCATTTCCTCCGGGCTTCCGGAAAGCCCAATTTCCTGTGCCAATAGTAACACACTTACATGGTGGAGAAAATGAATCTGTCTATGATGGATACCCTGAGGCTTGGTTTGCTTTTGATGGGAAACATGGACCGGATTTCAAAACATCGAAATACTATTATCCCAACAAACAGCAGTCTACAACACTTTGGTATCACGATCATGCGTTGGGAATTACAAGATTAAATGTTTATGCAGGTTTGGCAGGGTTTTATCTACTTCGGGATAAAGATCACTCAAGTCTGGATGAAAAATTATGTCTGCCGTCAGGAAAGTACGAAATCCCCTTGGCTATACAGGATCGTATGTTTAATACGGATGGCTCATTACTATTTAATAATGTAGGTATTAATCCAGAGATCCACCCTTATTGGGTGCCAGAGTTTTTCGGAGATACCATTATGGTAAATGGCAAGGTATGGCCTAATCTTAACGTTGACCGCCATCAATACCGTTTTCGGGTATTAAATGGATCTAACGCTCGTTTTTATGATTTAAAAATGTCCAATGGTATGACCTTCATTCAAATAGGCAGCGATGGTGGTTTCTTACCGAAACCGGTAGAGCTGACTTCATTGCTGATAGCACCCGGAGAGCGTGCAGATATATTAGTTGATTTTTCACAAGTTCCTCCAGGAACAAAAATCAGATTACTCAATGAGGCAAATGCTCCTTTCCCGGCCGGAGAAAGTCCTGATCCTAATACGGTTGGCCAAATTATGCAATTTACAGTTCCAGTCGATGCACCAAAGCCTGTTAAACCGAAAAAAATCCCCGACAAGTTAAACGACATTCCGCGATTGAAGCCGGATGCAAAAAGAATTTTAACACTGAATGAGGTTATGGGACCGAATGGTCCGACTATGGTAGTATTAAATGGACAAATGTGGATGGCGCCCATCTCTGAGACTCCAAGGGTGGGTTCTACAGAAGAGTGGGTAATTGCTAATCTGACTGCAGATTCACACCCGATTCATCTGCATCTGATACAATTCCAGCTGTTGAACCGTCAGGACTTTGATGCTGCCGGATATATGAAAGAATGGGAACAGGTTAACGGGATGGTACCATTTATGCATCCCACCATTGAAGTACCTGTTGAACCATTCTTGTCTCCGGATGGTCCGATCAAACCAGATAATAATGAATTAGGATGGAAAGATACCGTAAGAATGAATCCGGATCAGGTAACAAGAATCAGGGTACGCTTTGCACCCCAGGATGTTCCAGGTTGTGTCAAACCAGGTGAAAATTTATTTCCGTTCAATCCGACTACCGAACCAGGATATGTATGGCATTGTCATATCATAGATCATGAAGACAATGAAATGATGAGACCCTATAAGTTAAAAAAATAATACGAAGTCATGATACAATGTATAACGACATAAGAGTGTCGATCGAAAGTTTGACACTCTTATGTCTTCCAGAAATGTTTCTGATTACACTCCGGATAACACTTCAAAGTCAGCATATGGGAAGGCCCTTTCTATCAGTGTTTACGGATAGGGTTGATGGTTCAAATCCTATAGCCTCTGTTATAAAAAAGCCTTAGAAATCAATAATTTTTTAGGGCTTTTTGATGTGTAACAATGGCCGTTGTAATCAAAGGTGTAATCAAGCGCTACAAGAAATGGAAGAATGAAGCCGTAGGAATATTCCTGCGACTTGCTATAGTTATTATTACTGCTTGTAATGGAATTCAACTATTGATAAACATTTAGAGGATGGTTATAATAATTATAAGATTGCAAAAAGGAAGCGGAGCATCATATTTAGAGAAAATATGAAAGAGATATCGGATTGACAGGCGTTGGACGGGAATGCACTTTTTATCGGTGCATGCGGGACAGGCAGCTGTTCAAATCCTACTGCCCCTGTAATCAAAAGTCTTGAAAAAATGCTTTCAAGACTTTTTTCATGGCTAAAAATGTCCAGTGCAAATTTTCTCTTTGAATCAGGAAGGATAGATAGGAATATGAGATTAGATAAATTTTTAGCAGAGGCTTCTGTAGGAACGAGAAAAATTATCCGTGACTATGTGAGAGAAGGTAAAGTGACTGTTAATAATCAGGAAGTAAAAGAACCTGCTACAGAAATTGATGAAAATAATGATAATATCAAGTATCTTGGCAAAGAGATTATTCATACAGGAAAGATATATTATATGTTTAATAAGCCAGGGGGATGCGTTACTGCAAGGAAGGACGCGAGCAATAAAACGGTGATGGATTATTTTGACGTTAACATAGCAAAGGGGCTGTTTCCTGTTGGAAGATTAGATAAGGATACGGAAGGACTGCTTCTTTTGACGAATGATGGTGAGTTCAGCCACAGATTAATGCATCCGAACAAACATGTGGAAAAGACCTATTTTTTTTGGGCATTTGGTTCGTTGGACTCCAGGGCTAAAGAGCTCCTGCAAACAGGTATTAATATTGGAGAAAACGAATCCTTGGCAAGAGCGATAAAAGTCGAAGTTGAAGAGGAAGGAAAATATCAGGATCTTAAAAGTAAAATGGACCATGAAAAAATTAGAGATATTCGAAAAAACCCTTATCAGCAGCAAGTTGTATCCGGATATCTTACGATTTCGGAAGGCCGCAGACATCAGGTAAAAAGAATGCTAAAGGCTGCTGGCTGCTACGTTGTATATTTGAAAAGAATTTCCATTGGTGGTTTACTGTTGGATGAATCACTGAAAGAAGGACAATATAGGGAGCTGACCGAAGATGAGATTAAGAACTTGAATATTTAGTTAAGAAATTTTATAGTCAGTTATTCCACATAGCTATTACTTGGACTAATCATTGCAAAAAGAACTATGCCTCGAAACAGCTCGATCGTCAGAAACGGAAAGACATTGAATTTACAAATAATGGATGCTATAATTTGATTGATTGGGATGAGGAGCGTGGAGGTTATCATGAAATTAAAAAAAGTAATGATTTTATTAGTTGTGTTAATATTTACAATATCAATCACATCAAATACTGTTCTGGCTGCTACATATGTTGGAGCTAATTGTAATACCATTGGATATACAAGGATAGGTGGAGTTAATAATATTACTTCTTCTGGCGGATTTGCGACATTGGACATTTTGGCACTTAATGCTGCTTTCCAATATGCTAAAACGGCATATATCAGACTTGACATGAAGAAAAGTAATGGTACAATGACAACAATGTATTTTGTTGCATCTAATGGGCAGAGATTATATTTTGGTAATGATTATTTGCAATATACAGTTTATGTAATGCTGCCACCGGATACTTATAGAGCTAATATGGTAGTTCTTAAAGATCCTTCTAACTGTAACTTAATTTACTAATTAAGTCTTAACATCCCAATTATGAAAAAGCATCCTTCCGGATGCTTTTTCATAATTGCTTTTCGATCATTGTATTTGCAGTTGAAAAATAGTTCAAATCCTCCTTCTCCTGGAAAGAAAAAGTCTTTAACATCAGTGATTTCAAAGCAGCATGTCGTAAAGAGTAAGAATTTGGAGTATATTGGCAGATGAATATTGATAATCGGTAAAAAATGTATTATAATTTACATAACTATTATACGAAAGATACGGGGGAAGCTTTATGTCAAGCTATATAGATACTATTTCAATCATCGGAAATAACAGCAAGGAATGGCCTATGTGGGCTATTAATCATTTTGTCGATGATTTTTGTTGCAATTATTCGAAGTTATTAATTATTGAGAGAATATGTGTGTTATTTACTCAAGGGATAGACGATGATCAATTATATGTTTTCAGTGAGTCAATGCCGATGTTTTCTAATAGTGATACTATTATAAAATTAGCAAATAATTCAGACAAAATGATAGAGTTTAGCCTGAAATCTCAAAGCCCTGCTGATTTCTGGAATATCATAACTAGATATAAAAGACCGATGGTTTACATTAAGGATAACAATGAAATCAGACCCATTTATGATATTGACAGTGACGAAAGTATAAAAATACGTAGGATGTCTTTGAATTCACCATTCGAGATGGACCCTCATGGCGTAGTAAATACTATTATTGATTTAGTGGAGGCTAAGCCTAAGTATGAAATGCACAAAGAGGAACATGCAGCGAGGCAAATAACTGAGCTGGCAAGAGGATACGAGAATATTTGCAGAGCGGCAAGAACAATTAACGATCCTTCCGTCCCGTTAGGAGTACAAGTTTATGCTAATCAAGGACTTGAAGCATTGTTAAAAAAACAGGCGCAGTTAAATAAACAATTAGACATCCGTATAAAACATATAGATTCCAGAATTTGATACTTCAAAGGGAAGCCTAAGCTTCCCTTTTTTTGCCTGCCGGACAATGTCTAATTAGAAGTTATTCTGGGTTTGGGACCATCGCCCGGAGGGCTGTTAAATGGATTATTTGAAGAACTATTTGATTCAGTTTTAGAACGATGATCAGTGTGAGTTACATTTTTGTCGCTGATATTATTGTCTGTAACGCTACTTGTACCTTGTTTTTTTGAAGATGTGTTTTTGCTGTTCAAGGCAGACGCTCCTTTCGTTTTTTAGTAGTGTTTGCAGAACAGAAAATAATATACAAAATAAGGCTTTCGCCCGGAGGCAAAAGCCATTTAAACAGAAAATCTTTGAGCTGGTTTCTCGCACTGATTTTCATATGATATATTCTCCTTTGCTGCTTCATCGGAAATTTAATCTGTTAAAATATGCTTGGGCTGCGGCATATCCCTGATCATATAAAAACCGGTAGGCAGTATCGTTTACTTCGATATTAAAATCAAGCGGAGATACCTTATAGGTGTCAATAACAATGGTCCGATCCTGATTTAACGGATTGTTTTCATAGATTTCCTGCTGGATATAAGAGGATAAATGCAGCAGGCTTTCAATATATGACAGCAGATTGTCAATCGGTGAATATTGCAGCGTGCTCTTAAACTGCACACCCAGGGTATCCATATTAACTCCATAATAAAGGTAAGGGTTATAGCGCAGGGAGTCAAATAGATTGAGCGGATAATTCCAGATTGCACCCCCGTCGCAGTACACATTCGTCATTGAATTCCCGGTAATTTCCTGATTGTCGGTGATTGCGGCTTCAAAGAAGAGGGGAATGGACATGGAGATCCGGATTGCCTCGGCGACCTCCATCTGCGGGGTGGTTTCATAAGAAAATACATTGGAGCTTTTCATCGTCAGATTCGTCCCGATAACATATAAATCTAAAAAGGAGCGGTTATGCTTATGCAAGGAGGTGTCCTTAAAATCCGAAAAGGTGTAAGGAGGCCTTTTTTTTGCTGAAATGAACTGATCGGCAATCACCTCCCGAATCCACAGATAAAAATATTCGGTAGAATACCATCCATATCGATGCATCAGCCGGTACAAGCAGTTAATATCTCCAAATAGCTCATCCAGAGTCTTTCTGATATCCTCGGGAATAAAATCGAGATTATCCAAGGCGCTTTTGGAAGGCACCTTGCTGTAGTCCAGAGATTCAGCGATTGCATTAATTTCGGCAAAGGGAAGATTAAAGCTTGCAATGCAGGCGGTGATTGCTCCGGCAGAGGTTCCTGCAATCCGCTTGACCGTATTCATCCATCCGTTTTGTATCAGATAATCCAATACTCCCAAATAGGAGATTCCTAATATACCGCCGCCTTCAAATACTAAATTATCAACCTGCCTTATCATATAATCACCCTGTTTTGTTGGAATACTAGATTGTATGCGGAATATGGAAACTGTATTAAATAATCTCATAAAATTTACGGTAATAAGGATTATAACGCTTCGCTCTTAAGGGATTATAAGGGCTGGTAAGATTTTTATATCATCTATTGAATATGACTAATGGATAGAATATACTGAAATTAATACCTATAAAAGCATAGGAAATGAAAATTACGGACAATAAAATAAGGAGGCAAGGCATGAAAAAACTGATTCTGGTAACCTCTCCCCCAGCGTGCGGAAAGACATTTATATCAAAACAGCTTTCGAAGACCTTAAAGCATGTGGTATACCTTGATAAGGATACATTGATTCCGCTGTCAAAGCAAATTTTTAAAGTGGCAGGTGAACCCTATGACCGGAGTTCTCAATTCTTCGAAGAAAATATTCGGGACTTTGAGTATGAGACCATCGTTGCTTTGGCATTGGAGGCGTTGGATTATGATGATATCGTTTTAATCAATGCCCCCTTCACGGAAGAAATCAGAGATTTAAATTACATCAATAGCCTGAAAGCAAAGCTGAAGGAAAAGAATGCAAGGCTGGTTGTCGTATGGGTTGAGACTGCCGTTGAGGTTTGCAGGCAGCGTATGATTGCCCGTAATTCTGACCGGGATACCTGGAAGCTGGCCCATTGGGAGGAGTATCTTGCCGGCTGCGATTTTCGCATTCCCACTTCTCTGGATGATCCCAAGGTAATTGATGATTTATTAATCTTTAAGAATTCCTCTAATCAGGAGTATGAGGAATCACTTAGTAATATTGTGGATATCTTAGAAAGAGAGTAAGCCATCCGCACTGCCGCACAAACATTATGCGGCAGTGTTTTCTTGTATTTATTTTCACACTTTTTGCCGGGATAGCTGCCAGATATTATACCAGACCCAGCAGTCGGGCTGTGGTAGCAATGAGAAAACAGAGGGTGAAGCCGGTTATCGTTGGTATCAGAAATGAGACGGCGGTCCATTTGAAGCTGCCGGCCTCCTTTCTTATGGTCAGGCAGGCGGTTCCGCAAGGCCAATGCATCAGCGAGAAAAGCATGGTGCAGACTGCAGTAAGCCAGGTCCAGCCATGGGATACCAGCAGCTCTCTTAATTGCTCCAGGCTATCCAGCTCCATCATACTGCCCGTGGACATATAACTCATGATAATGATAGGAACGACAATCTCATTGGCCGGAAAACCGAGAATAAAGGCCATTAGGATATAGCCGTCCAAACCCATGAGCTTTGCAAAGGGATCAAGAAATCCGGCACAATGAGAGAGCAGACTTAGGTCGCCTACATGAATATTTGCCATCAGCCATATGACGAAGCCGGCAGGTGCCGCAACAATAACCGCCCTTCCCAGAACAAATAAGGTTCGGTCCATAACGGACCTTACGATAACCTTTCCGATTTGCGGTCTGCGATAGGGAGGAAGTTCAAGGGTAAAGGAGGAGGGGAGTCCCTTTAGTATTGTTTTGGAGAGTAATTTGGATATGAATAACGTCATGATTACTCCCAGTACGATTACCCCGGTTAAAATGAAGGCAGAGTATATCCCTTGGAGAGGGCCGGCAATGATTCCGGCAAAAAACATGGTTATAATGGCAATCAGGGTAGGGAAGCGGCCGTTGCAGGGAACAAAGTTGTTCGTTATTATAGCAATCAGCCTCTCCCTTGGCGAATCAATTATTCTGCATCCGATAATACCGGCGGCATTACAGCCAAATCCCATACACATAGTAAGTGCCTGCTTGCCGTGTGCACAGGCTTTCTTAAAAAAGTTATCCAGGTTAAAGGCTACCCTGGGCAGATATCCCAGGTCTTCCAGGAGGGTAAAGAGCGGGAAGAAGATCGCCATCGGAGGGAGCATGACGGATACCACCCAGGCCAGAGTCCGGTACATTCCCTTTACAAACAATCCATGTACCCATACAGGGGCATTAGACCAGGTACAGAAGTCTGTCAGCCGGTCCTCGACCCAGAAAAGAGCGTCGGCAAGCTTACTTGAGGGATAGTTGGCACCGGTAATGGTGAGCCAGAAAATGATACCCAGAAGACCGATCATAATCGGGATACCGAAGATTCTTGAAGTAAGAATCCGGTCAATTTTACGGTCCGTAAGGTTATAGCTTTCGAAAGCGCAGGTCACTGTTTTACCGCCAAGCTCTTCTGCTGTCCTGACAATCTGCGATACTATTTTATCCCGGAAGATATCCTGGTCGATCCCGGCTTCCTTCAATACAGCCTTTGCCCTTTCGTATTGAGTGCAAATATTCTCATAGGACAGAAGATCGTAATCCAGGTATGTTTTCAATGACCTTAGTAAAGCTTCATCACCGTCAAGGAGCTTGATGGTAACCCATCGGCTGTCCAGCGCATCCTTTAATAATTCCTTTACCGCAGGCTCCAATATGCTTATTGCTTCTTCAATGGAAGCTTCGTATACAGTTCTTATCGGAGTAGGAGCAGAGGCTTTTTTTACTGCCAGATGGACGGCATCCATTAATGCCTCCAGACCGTATCCGCTTCGTGCACTGGTGCCGATTACCGGAACTCCCAGCAGAACAGACAGTTCCTCCAGATTAATATGGATTTTCTTTCTTTTGGCTTCATCCAGAAGATTAACACAGACGATAACATTTGATGTGATTTCCAGAGTTTGGAGCACCAGATTCAAGTTTCTTTCCAGGCAGGTGGCATCTGTGACGATGACGGTAGCGTCCGGATTGCCGAAGCAGATAAAATCCCGGGCAATTTCTTCTTCTTCCGAATTCGACATGAGGGAGTAAGTACCGGGGATATCTACTAAGATAAAGTCCGTATCCCGGTGCTTGTATCTGCCTTGGGCATTGGAGACGGTTTTGCCGGGCCAGTTGCCGGTATGCTGGTTGAGTCCGGTCAGACGGTTAAATACAGTACTTTTTCCTACGTTGGGATTCCCTCCGAGTGCGATTACCTTATCTTTTGAATCGGTTCGTGTAAGCTGGAATTTACTTTCCAATACGCCAGTTCCTGTGGATTGGCTTGTTAAACCCATAAAAAAGAAACCTCCTTGATGATTTATGATTGCCTGTTGCGGCTGATGAAAGCCGGGATTAGAGTTACCGTGTATATTACGGTGCGGAAAAGTAGAAAAATATGTAAGTCCATGAGCAGGCAGATACCTGTTCATGGTTCCCTGGTGCTTCCTCGTGCTGTTTTATATGGCTTCCACCAGTATTTTTGATGCTTCCTCCTGCCTTATTGCAATTACCGCCCCTCTGATCTGATATGCCACAGGGTCTCCTGAGGGGCTCTTCTGCAATGCTTCCACTTCGGTATCCCAGATGAGACCCAGATCAAGCATTCTTCTCCGGTCTGCTCCATGAGAGGTAAGAACTGCAATTTTTGCCTTTTTACCCAGCGGCAGTGAGCTGAGCGGAATTATTTTTTTATTCATAAATATAACCTCCATACTTCAATTTACCATGCTTCCAATGAAATAAGTTGGGGATAAAAATGTTACCCTACACTAAAATATGTAAAATAAATCAAAGTGTTACGCATATAATAAAATAATAGGAAGATCTGAGGCTGTGGTTTTGTGATGGAAAAGAGCTTTCATACGGTTCGTGGATACCAGCTTATTGAGCAGAATAAAAGGAACCTGACTTCCGCAATGGAGGATTATCTTGAAATGATATATAGAAACAGCATGGAAGAAGGGTATCTTCGAATTGGTACGCTTGCAAAATTACTGAGCGTCAGCGCTCCTTCCGCATCAAAAATGGTACAGAGGCTCAGTGAGCTTGGCTTGGTGAAATTCCAGAAGTATGGTATTATAATGATGAATGACAGTGGGAAAGTGATGGGAGAGTATCTTCTGGAGAGGCATGAACTGCTGGAGAATTTTCTGAGACTATTAGGCTGTGATGACGATTTGCTGCAGCAGACAGAATTGATGGAGCATGATATCACTCCCCAGCTGCTCGAAAATATTAAGCTATTGAATGATTTTTTTATGGATAATGAAGAAATTATGCTGCAATACAACCAATATAAGTATAATCATAAGAGCCAATTGCAGAGGAAGGAATAGCATGCAGAGGGGCAGCCCTGGAATCACTCCAGGGCTGCCTTTTATCAGGTCAATATTATGTTTATTCAATAGGCTCATATCGGCAGAAGATTTTCTCTTCACTGCATACATGCTTGGTTCCGTCGGTATCAATAATAATATAGTCATTCTGACCAATAAATGTCCTTCCTCGGCTATGGGATATGTAGGGACATTCAATGGAGCCGTTCTCCCGTTTCACCTTAATCAGATGATCGGTGAGAATCCAGCCTTTTGTTACGACATCCGACCATAATTCATAGCCATCCTCGTACCCTTTGCCAAATTCATACCTGAAAACATCGGCTACTAAACCAACTCTCCTGCATTTCATAGTCCACCCCTTTCGGTAGAAGATACATTAGATATTCGTTCTGTCTGTATCATACATGACCATAAACCGGGTTCATGGTCCGTAGTTTCGTTCCTATGCCTGCAAGCAAGCTTGCAGTCTGCTCGTTACACGATTATTATACCATAGCCTAAGTAAGATAGAAATGAGGAATGAGGTCCGTCGGCATAGTTCTTTAGATCGAGGAAAATCAAGGACCGGAGCGGTTATTTGCAGGGGCAATTATTAAATAAAGTGCTGAACATCGTGGCATGGCTCTGTTCATCAACCATTACCAAATAAAAGGTATCGATAATAACCTGATCCATGGTAGAAAGCTGGACATTGCGATAAAACTTAACAGCGTCCAGTTCTCCTATCAATGCCTTAAGCAGGCCATCCCGGTAACAGGAGCACGGTATAGGGGTAACACAGTATTTGGGGTCACAGTCCGTATAATAGAAATACAGCTTTGTGAAAATCTGAAGGTGCTCCAGTTCATCATCATAAGCGCGCTGAATGAATTCACAGCTGAGTTTATTGGGTGCTTCCTTCAGAAGATGCCGGTAGAAATCTGCCGCATTTGCCTCAGCTTCGATTGCGGTAAGAATATAATGAAGAATTTGATCAAAGCATTTCGGTCCCTTCAGCGGAAGGCTTGGAATTTGAACATTGCCGCAGAACGCTTTGTCAAAACAACACTTGTTGAACTTTTCGGATTCCTGATATTGAAACATGAGCACAACCTCCTGGCTATTGTAATATTTTGAAGAATAAAAACAATTCCAGTACCATTATATGTAGATTAATGTATAACTGTTCTGTGTTATAGACGAAAACAGGGAAATATATCTTTTTTCTGCTGCTGATGTCGAATAGAAGAGCAGATCTCGTTTTTTGAAAAGTTTTAAGCTGATGCAGGCAGTGGCTGGACTAGGCAGGAAATACTTAAGCACGAAAAATGTCGAATTGCATAGAATATAATTGACAATAGTATTCAGTTCCTTATACGGAAATGTGATTTATATGGGTATACGCAATGAGATAGTAGCCTATGCGAAGCAATTTGAGGGGAATCCCTATGTCTATGGAGGAACCAGCCTGACCCATGGAACGGATTGCTCCGGATTTACGCAAGCTGTATTCAAAGATAAGGGGATTGCAATCCCAAGAACTTCAAGAATGCAGGCAGCGAAGGGCAAGCCCGTTTCCATTACAAAAGTGCAGCCTGCGGATTTGATCTTTTATAGCAAATACGGAATAATTAATCACGTTGCCCTTTATATCGGAGGGGGAATGGTGATTTCTGCAGGAAGCAAAAAGACAGGGATTCGGATTATGAAATACAATTACCGTAAACCCTGCAAGGCAGTGAGTTATATTTGAAGACCGCTGACCGAAAAGAAGGCAGCCGGTTTAGTTAACAGCCGGTACCGGTTGCCTTCTTTGGATGGCTAACTCACTTTTTTTGCTGCATGGCAAAATGGTAATACAAATTACTACTTGGCACTGGAGGGCTTGTAGTATATAATGAATATGAAAAACTTGCTAAATTAACACGAATTTTGTAAATGGTTTTTTTGATGTTGCACACACTGTTCACATAGGCCGGCATACATAGGAAGCGGATAGAAATGAGCAGCCGATGGTATGCCTTACACACAGAAGATAATGCGAGGGTTGTATGGCGAGAATAAAAGAAAATATAATCAAAATCATGGTATTTGGCACAGTCTTGTTTCTGCTTTATTTCTTACCGCAAGGGAATGCTTACGCACTTGAACCGGAGGAACATAAAGCAGAGAATGTATTAATTTTGAATTCTTACCACCAGGGATTTGCCTGGACCCAGGAAGAGACGGAAGGGATCATGGATAAATTGAAGGAGAGGGGTAATAATATATCCTTCTTTGTCGAATATATGGACTGGAAGAATCACAATTCCGAGGAGAACCTTACCTATCTCTATCATTATTATAAATATAAATACCAGGCTCAGAATATAGATATCATTCTTGCTACGGACGATACAGCGTTGAAGTTTGCCCTGGAGTACAGAAAGGAGATGTTCTCCGACGCTCCGGTTGTTTTTTGCGGAATCAACAGGGAAGGGGTAAAAACAATTACGGAAGGCCATGACAGGGTCAGTGGTGTAATTGAAGTGATTGACCCTACGGATACTCTGAAAATAGCAAAAAGCATCAATCCCGGAATCACCGCGGTATATCTGCTGAATGACAACTCGGAGAGCGGAAAATCCACCGGGCAGATCATGAAGGAGAAGATC
Source organism: Bacillota bacterium (assembly GCA_023437885.1). Lineage (GTDB taxonomy): Bacteria > Bacillota > Clostridia > Lachnospirales > Lachnospiraceae > Mobilitalea. The sequence continues at coordinate 19,289 of JAEZFH010000317.1, forward strand.
AAGGAGTATGATCCCGGTATTCGGATTATTGAATGGAACCATCTTACCTTTGCACAAGTGAAGCGCAGTGCAGAGGAGGTTCCCCAGGGAGGGATCATCTTACTTGGAACGTATTTCCGGGATGCCGTTAATAATTATCTGGGAATCGATTACGTAACCAGGGAAATCAGTACGGTCAGCAGTGTTCCGGTCTATTCCGTATATGATTTCGGTCTGAATAACGGCATTGTCGGCGGAGCATTGCTCAGCGGAAGGCGGCAGGGAGAAGGTGCCGCCGAGATTGCAATCCGGATTCTGGAAGGTGCTGACCCAAATCAAATACCGGCAGACCCTGCGGATTCTTCGCGCATCGTGTTTGACTACCATCAGCTGCAGCGGTTTGGAATACCGGCCGGCGTACTGCCTGAAAACAGTGAGATTCTGAATAAGCCGTTTTCCTTCTATGAAACCTACAAAACCCTGGTGCTGAGTGTGGCAGCAGCGTTTCTTGTGCTGATTCTGTTCGTGAGTATTCTGCTGTTCTATATCCGGATGATCCGGAGGATGAGGAACAATCTGGCGGAGAGCCATGAGGAGCTGACCCAATTATATG
>JAEZFH010000014.1 GCA_023437885.1 Bacillota bacterium
AACAATTGCAGAATTGCAGGAGGGAATGAAAATCGGCATTATGGAAGCGGATATTGACTCTGCGGTGGATGCGGATACGATTGCTAAAACCGGCGCCAAGGTAATACAGATTCATACTGGCGGAATGTGCCATCTGGATGCAGATATGACCCGTCAGGGCTTGGAGGCATTAGGTATCGAAGATATAGATATGGCAATTCTTGAAAATGTCGGAAATCTGGTCTGCCCAGCTGAATTTGACACAGGTTCCGTGAAAAATGCGATGATTTTAAGCGTACCGGAAGGGCATGATAAGCCGCTGAAATATCCATTGATGTTTACCATATGTGATGTACTGCTGATTAACAAAATGGATGTATTACCATATTTTGATTTTGACCTTAATGCTTGTAAAGAGTATGTGAAAAAGTTGAATCCGAATATTAAGATTATTCCCATAACTGCAAGGACAGGAGAGGGAATGAATGAATGGTATGATTGGCTTCGTGATGAAGTAAAAGCATGGAATAAATAAAAATAATAAAACAAAAAACTGCGTTGGGGCAGTTAGAATGGAGAAAAATATGGGTATTTTGTATAATGTACCGGATTTAAAAACCTGGGCAATTATGGGGTTTGTGCTGCTGGCACTTATGGCCTTCAATGAACTGGGAAGGGTTACCAAATGGGGAGGAATCCTATTATTTGTAGCGATTCCAATTATATTGACAATCGGTGTATGGCCAACAACGGCTGCTCCGGGAAATGAATATGGGACTGGTACCTGGTTTAACTGGGTAAAAACCTACTCAGCATTAGCCGGATGTATTGGATTTATGGCAATCCGCTATATTCCGGCATTGGCGAAGAAAAAATGGGTATTATGCTTCCCTCCGCTGATTCTAGCATTAAATATTTTGGAAGCTGCAATTCGTGATTTCCAGTGTTTTACCTATGGAGCAACCGAAGGCGCATTTGTTGATAATTTATGGGTGATGTCAGGACCATGGAATATCATGAATGGAATTGCAGGTATATTAAATATTCTTCTGATTTGCGGATGGACAGGGATTTTTGTTTCTAAAGATAAAACAAAAGATATGATCTGGCCGGATATGATCTGGATTTATGTACTGGCCTATGATTTATGGAATTTTGCCTATACATATAACTGTATTTCTGATCATTCCGTATATTCTGGTATGCTGTTATTGCTGTCCTGTACAATTCCAACCTTCTTTATTAAGAAGGGGGCATGGTTACAGCATAGAGCACAAACATTGTCATTGTGGATTATGTTTATTATGACCGTTCCGGCATTTGCAGACAGAATTGCACCGGTACCGACGACACACAATAAAACTGCATTTTTTATAGTAAGTTTATTATCGCTGTTGGTTAATTTGATTGCAGTAATTTATCAGTTTGGTATTGTAAGAAGAAAGAAACTGAATGTACTGAAAGATGAGATTTATGTAGATACCAATGCATACCAGCTGGTAATCAAAGAGAATAAGTAGAATAAGTAATATAAACCAGAACTTAGAAAAATCTTGACAAAATGCATTCAGAAATAATGATGAAAAATAGTGGCCAAAGTAAGGAAGCTAGTCCATGTGCTTCCTTACTTTATTTATCAGGCTAGGATTAGAAACCTGCAAAATTTCAACTCTTAAATTTGACGGTGAAAGGAATCTGACTCCGAAAGGTATCATAGATTAGAATATTTTCGCCATTAATTTCGGCCTTGAAGGAATCTAAGCGTTTTATTGATCTCGTTGGCATCTTTCCGGTCGAGCGTCCAGCGAATCAAATTAACTGCGATATAAATGATAAAGACCGCAAGAGCAAAAAAGGACGCATCGGCAGGAGAGCGGAGTATTTCAGACCAAAATCCGAAGCCTATCAGCATTGCTTCCAGAACAATGACATGGAGCAGCTTCCGTATGAGTGTCTGCCAAAATGTCAATTCCTTGCGGGAATAAGTAACAAACGAGGGCACTAGGCTGATAAATCCAAAAATGAGCGGCGAAAAAAAGCCCTCATAACCGAACTTTGCCGTAGAGTCGAGGGCTAAACCCAAAATAGCGGTTGCAGCCGTCACACAGGTTGTAATAATGAAGTATTCCAGCAGACATCTTTTTAAAAAAGTGATAAAACTCATATTCGTTCACCTAACAATCTTTTTTTTAATTCAGGGACATATTGTCTGGAAATAATAACCTCTTCGCCGTTGAACATCGTTGCCGAAAATCGGCCATTTAAAATAGGACGTACATTGTCGATTTTCATAAGGTTGATCACAAAAGATTTAGAGCATCTAAAAAATCTTCTATCCTCATATTGTATTACAAATTCGTACAGCTTGTACTTGAGCTCATAAACCTTTTTCGATGTGTAGGCAAAGGTCTTATTATCAACCGCTTCTACAAAAAAAATATCCTGTAGGGGAATTTGGCTTGCCCGTTCGTCGATATACCCTGCAACTGTGGCACCAGTCGCTTTGATGAAGCGGACAATGTTTTTTACATCGTCATTTATCTCATGGCATTGGATAATTGCCTGTTCATCATAATCAAAAGCTATCCGTTTAACTGAAACTTTCAATGCAGCACCCTCTAATTAGTTTTTGTTCCTAAGTTATTATAGCATATTTATGGCGGTGCCTTCAAGATTTCTGTTTTTAAGGTAAGGAGGCTTCAATTTATATCGCCTCCTCGTACACCCTTTCCGCTAATATTCCGTTTGTAGGTGCAGCCCTTTTGCATTTTTAAGTGTGTGATCAAAAAAGGCCAATACAATTTGATTCATTGTTTCAATACAATAACGGCTGTCTACTTTGCCGGTACCGAGCATGCGAGCCAGCACCGGAGAAAAGAGAGGCAGGTCGGTAAAGTTCAGATGTCCTGAGCCGCGGACCACCACATCATAAGCCTCCATCGCATGTGCACTGGCGGAAAGGTTATTGTAAGCCGTACCCAACAGTTTAGCGTCCTCATAGTGACTGTCATTGTATAAGTTTAACAAAGGGACAGGATAGGGCTCCGTGCTTTGGATCGCCTGTCCGTTTTGAAAAGCAATGTCCTCACCTATCATAGTGCCGTCAATTACAATTACCGTATCCACATCAGGACATTCCCGCCCCAGCTGCGCTGCCGCGGCACCGCCGAGGGAATGCCCAAAAAGCCCGACTTTTTCCGGATTTATTAATGTGTAAACACCTTCTGATGTCTCACTTTTTGTATTGCTCAGGATTTTATTCAGGATAAAATTCATATCACTGACACGTAAATCCAACCATTCGTGTGTTTTGTTATAGGTTGTATTTTCGTCATAATCATCATTAGTAATGCTAATTGCGTCATTAAGAAAGTCCATATTGACCAATGTGGCAGTAGCGTCGTTATGCTGTGCAAAGAAAGCATGATAGCTGTGGTCGATGCTGCATACCACATACCCGTTGCTGGCAAGGTCTTCAAAGGAAGAGCGATTACTGCCGCGGTACCCGAACGCCCCATGGGAAAATACGGCAAGCGGGAATGTGCTCGAGCCTTCCTTAATAGCCGGATACCAAAACTGTACAGTCAATTTTCTGTTTTCTTCCGTCTTGGAGAAGGGATCTACGCGCGATGTGTCCATAAAGGTAACACTTGTAGTACCCACAGGATAGGGCCCCGTAGATGACACCGGATTGAACTGCGGAAAAAGAATGCCGGGCAGGATGCAGAATGTTAGTAAAATGCACCCGCTTATACAGGAGAGAACGGTAGTAAGGCTCTTATATTCTTTTTCTGTTTTTGGCTGTTGAATAAAATATTTGATGCTGAAAATTGCCAGAATAGCAAGCAGGATAAATAATCCTATCCAGCGGAAGCCCCACCAATAAACGCCTGACAATAAAAGCAAGCAGAAAAGACCAAAGGCGGCAACCCGCGTGATGTGCTTCACCTTCGTCTGGCGGTTCTTTGTGGTAAGCTGGTAAATAAGAAATCCAATTTGTGCGCCGAGTGCAATTAACAATGTGATGAGTCCGAGCATATGTGATACTCCCTTTCTGTCTTCTGTCATGGGAAGTATACGCCATGCGCTTTGGCTGCTCAATGGATTTGCAG
>JAEZFH010000178.1 GCA_023437885.1 Bacillota bacterium
CGGCTGGGCTGTATAAGTATGAGGAGGACGGCGCTGTGACTGATATCGCCACAAGCGTCAGCCAAGAAAGAGACGAAGCTGCTGCTGAGACAAATCCTTTGGACAATGTGACATTTGATTATAAAACCCTTGAAAACTACGGCGATGATGACACGCAGGCATGTTATGTTGAAGTAAGCGGCTTATCAGACGGTACAGTGCAAGAAAAACTAAATAAGGAGTTAAAAGAATTCTGCCTCGAACCAACTTATTCTGCCGAGAGGGATATCACATATAACATTATGCCTGTTTTTGAAGTTGTAGCCGGGGATTTGCTCAGCATAAGAACATATGATACCGCTTATACTGAAGGAGCAGCCTACCCTGTGGGCTCCATACGGACGCAGCTTTTCAGTTTAACTACGGGAGCTAAGGATGCAGGGAACCTGTGGGATTTCATAAAGGATAAGGACGCATTCAAACGGCTTGCGCTTGACGGCAAATTTGGTTTTACAGCGGCGGGCATTGAAGGTGAAGTTCCTGAAGAACTCAAGGAAGCGGCGTATAAAAAACTTGCCCAGAGCATTGACACTCCTGAATTAGCAGCGCAATTTTACTTTGGCGACGGAGGTGCTCTGAATGTATGGTGTGATGGCGAGAACCACGCTACAGGGGACTATTGGTTATTTGATATCCCTGTCACAGAGTTAGAAGGACTTGCAACAGACCGGTTGCTCCCTATTATTGAAGCTATGAAGAAACTTACTGCTGAGTAGGCAGCAGCTGTAAGTGCTGACGCGGATAAGTCATCTTCTGCTCCCAATGCAGAAGGCAATGTGTGGCCAAAACAAGTTTGTCCGGCTTTTGAGCCGAGAGTCGATACTCGTCAGAGGGGATTTCTTTTAGACCAAGTAGTTCGTGTAGCTTGTTATTCAGAAGCATAAGAGACAGCTTAAATGGAGTGCAGCCATTTAGGCTGTCTCTTGCTTCATTATTTGATGTAAAAAATCAGAAAATACTTAAAATACTAATATTCAACCATTTAGGACTTGACAGTTACGTTGCGTTACAGAATATAATGAAGAAAAATAAAAGATGCAAATAGAATTTTGGAGGAATTATTATGCGTAAAGCATTAGTTGTATATTACTCTTATTCAAATACAACAAAAAGTTTGGCAGAAGATATCGCAATCATTGCAGACGGAGAGATCAGGGAATTAATCCCGGAAAACCCTTATTCCTTTACCTACAGTGGAGCAACAAAAGAAGCAAGAAGTGAAATTGAACGGGGATACTGTCCTAAGCTGCTGTCTGGAAATGAACCGATAGACGATTATGAATATATTTTTGTAGGTACTCCTAATTGGTTCAAATCCTTTGCGCCGCCAATATTGAGTTTCTTGCGCAGCGTCGATCTGGACGGAAAAACAATTATTCCGTTTTGTACTCATGGTGGTGGTGGATTTGGGCAAATAGAAATCAATATATCTAAAGAATGCCCTAATTCTAATATATTACCTGGATTTGCAGCAACAAGTGATTTTGATGATAAGCAAGTGGAAGATTGGATTGATGGAATTAGGATTTTAGAGTGGATTAAGCTCTAAGTTCAATTCCAATAGGGGGTGTTCAGAATGCGAAAGCAGAATTATTCAGTAAACGATATAACCAAAATAACAGGAATTACACGCAGGACATTACACTACTATGATGAGATAGGTTTGTTGAAGGCAACAAGCCAATCCCTTCATGGCTATCGTCAATATGACATGAATGATTTTGAAAGATTACAAATTATTCTGTTTTTGAAAGAAATGGATTTACCGCTAAAGGATATATCTTGTATTTTGCAGTTATCAAAACAAGAGCAAAATAAAATACTGGAACACCACTATGAGATTTTAACGAGGAAAAAGAAGAAATTAGAAAATACGATATCAAACCTAGAACGTTACTTGTCCGGTGAGGATATGTTTGATTTAGACCTATTTGAAAACACAAATGTTCTCCCTCTAAAAGAGCAATACAGGCGGGAAGGTAAATTTGCTTACGGTGAAACACAAAAATATAAAGAGTATGAGAATAACATGTCCCAATTAACCATTGAAGAAAAGGACAGGCTCTTTACTTCATTTGATGAGCGCATGAAAGAACTGTTCAAATTATTTGCCGTGCATATAAAGGAATCTCCTGCTTCGGCTGGAGTACAGTCTATCGTTAAACAGTGGGCAGATAATTTCCAAGACTTCTTTGTATGTGATAACGAAATCCTGAAATGTATCGCCAATACTTACAAGTTTGATAGAAGATTCAAAAATTATATAAACCAATATAGTGATGAAGATTTGAGTGACTTTATATATAGAGCAATCTGTTCCTATTGTGGTGACAAATGATCTATAAATAATCAAATGGGAGAAGCATAATATGCATGTCGGAATAAACACCATCTTTTAAGCGAAAACCCTTTGGAGTGGTACCTATAATTTCAACGTGGCTGCATCTACCAATATTATTCGGATGTAGAATATTGTAGCCAGCTAATTTGTTATCCGCAGAAATACAGGTAACAGCGGACTGCTCCGCCAGCATCTTTTCAAATTCTTCTTCCTCATAGAGGGTTTCTCCGGGGAATGCGACACCATCTGCTAAAATATCTTTCCAAATATCTTTCAGGAATCGGATTTTTTCTTTTTTATAAGCTCTGAAAGTAATATTCATCAGTAACAATCCAGATAAATGGTGATGATTACAGGCTTTGTTCAAAAGAAGCAATTTTCATAAGCAAAAGCTTACTGCATGTAACCACAAATATTTCTGACGACGGGGAATAGGTAAGCTTTAACTTTCCGGAAAAACTTCTTTGCTTTTTCTCTGCAAGCCGTATGGAATATAATTATGTTCAGCCGAAATGCTTTTGCATTTCCAACAATTGTTTTAAATAAAAGAATCGATTGGCAAGCAAATATATAGCAAATTTTATGGCAACGGTTACTGATATCGCAATTCGTGTTGTTTTTAATCAGGTGAATCATTTCATACAATCTTTCAAAAAAAGTCAAGGCATTACCCCGAATGAATACAGAAAAATAATATAAAATGATGTAAAGGTTCAGAAAATACTAATTATACATTGACATGGAGTTAACTCCATGGTGTATGTTATTATATAAAGGGTTTACCAAGGACAGATTATCGTATGAAGAAAATACTTAATAAGCTGTTATGTTAACAAGCCGAATGAGGGCGGAAAGAGAAGGTTAGAGGTATGACACAGGAGTTGGCGGCAGTGGTGGAAAAAGAAAGTGCAAAATTATGGAATATTCATTACATCAATACATTAAGTGTTACGCTACTGGTCAATATTGCAAGTATTATACTTATCACTTTGTTGCCTTTGTATACGATGTCTCTGGGCGGCAATAATGTTGTAGCCGGTACATTGATGACGATATTTACCATATCTGCACTGTTATTTCGGCCTGTCTTTGGCAGCATGCTGGATTATTATGGTAGAAGGGTTGTGCTGATATTAGGACTGTGCTTGTTCGGAGTTGCAGCCTTGGCATTATTATTAGCACATAACATCACTCTGGTATTCATCCTTAGATTTGCTCAGGGTATTGGATTAAGCGCATATTCCACAGCACTGGGTACAATCCTTTCGGATGTTGTGCCATCCCACAAGATATCGGAGGGAGTGGGGTATTTTGGGGTCGCCGCAACTGTGGCCATGGCCATCGGTCCGTCTATGGGCTTGTATTTGTGTGACCAGTTCGGATATCAGATCACTTATGCAGTAACCTTTGGATTATCCCTGATAGGTGCTGGTTTTGCTTGTTTTATCAATTACGAAACGAAACATGAGAATCTGGGAAAAAGATCTCGGACGGTTGAGATCCAGGAAAGGGGCAGAAAAAGTAATAATGCATGGGACTTTATTGAAGTGACCGCATTAAGACCATGCATAGTCATTATTTTTACGGTAATAGCAATTTCCTCTGTATTTTCTTTTATGCCCCTCTTCGGTAAAGAGAGGAATATCCCTAATATTGGCCTGTTCTTTACCTGCTATGCGGCTTCCATGATAGCTGCCCGATTGGTGATCGGCAGAATAGCAGATAAGTATGGGCACCGAAAGATATATTTGCCAGCAGCAGTCATAACACTGTTTATCTTTGTTACTCTTATTTTTGCAGATTCCCTGGGGCTTGTATTGCTGGCGGCGGTATTCTACGGGGTAGGCTATGGAACGGTACAGCCAATCATCAATACAATGATTATCAAGCGGAGCCCGGAGGAGAGAATGGGAGCCGCCAATGCGACTTATTATGCGACTATGGATATTGGCTTTGGATTGGGTTCCTTCGTATGGGGGACAGTATCCCAGGAAGCAGGTTTTACGGCTGTTTTTATCGGTTGCGCAGGATGTGCGGCTTTCTCGATTCTGCTTTATTTCCTTCTTCTGCACACCAATGCAGGAAAAAATAGAGTTCAGTATTAGGAAAGAATACATAAAAAGGAGAATATCGCAGCTGCCGGGATTGCTCTGACAGGGGAAGAGCTGGGGCGGTTAACTGACGCTTTGAATGCACTTTCGTTGTTTACGGATCGATGGGATGCAAATTCGGATTTTGCTAAGCGTGTCGGACGTTGAGGAAGCGTTCCGCGATCATTCATAGGAGAGGAGTAGGAGATGACCATAACGGAGGTTGCAGAAAAGTACAGTATTACAGCTGATACCTTACGCTATTATGAGCGGATTGGATTAATCCCTCCGGTACCGAGAAACAGCAGCGGAATGCGGGATTATGACGAAGAATCCTGCAAATGGGTGGAGCTGATGCGCTGTATGAGAAAATCAGGGGTCCAGATTGAAGCACTGATTGAATATGTGGCATTGTTTCGGCAGGGTGATTCTACAGTTGATGCCAGAAAGCAGATATTAAAGGAGCAGCGGAATCAATTGGTGGAAAGGATGGAGGATATACGGAATTCAATTGAACGTTTGAATAATAAAATTGAGCGTTATGAGCAGGGTTTAATGATAAAAGAAAAAGAACTTCAGAATATGAGTAGGGAAAAATCAGAATAGAAAAACTGCGCCGCGTTACAGCCACCTCAGTTATCCAGGGGATGTAAGCGGCGCATCAGACTCATCTGGGATAGCAGGAATGGATTGGAATAATTAATTAGTAATTTTTAGGGATTTTAGGTAGGAAAGGCTTGAAATATGTCGAAACAAGCTGATATAATAGAATTGATATAAAATTACAGTCCCATTTCTGGTTTATTAACCATATGGATCATAATTGCTGCATTTTGTTAAGCTGGGATCGGGTACTGCACGAGCAAAATATAGAGGTGAAAGGACAGGAATATTATGATCTGGAAAGATAAGTATGAGCTGGGTGTTCCGGTGGTGGATGAACAGCACAGGGAATTATTCCAAAGAGTAGACGCGTTTATGAAGATTCTGCGGTATACCGCTTCCTGGGAGGAGAAGGTGCAGCGTGTCAATGAAACCTTGGAATTCATGAAAGTATACGTTGTAGAACACTTCCGTGACGAGGAGGAATATCAGCAGCGAATCGGATATCCCGGATATGAGCTGCATAAACAGAACCATACGGATATGGTGAATTATGTACTCCAGTTTACAGAGGAATATGAAAAAAGCGGCTATAGCGAGCAATTAATGCAGCAGTTTGCAGGAAAGCTTTTGGCTTGGCTGATAAACCATGTTGCTGCCGAGGATCAGCGCATTGCAACCTATGCGATTGAAAAGGGGGTAGCAGGGAATGACTAATAATCTTCACAGCCTGTTTTTAGAGGCAACCTGTAATGTATTTCAGCTGATGCTTGACCTTTCCGATATCTCGGACCGTCCGATTGAAAGCTTTCAATGTGATGATGAACTGGATATTTCCATCGGAGTGGTAGGTGATCTTGTGGGAGAGGTAATTTATCGTTTCCCCAATCCCACCTCACTTAACATGGTTAATATCATGAGCGGCATGGAGATGGATTCTGTGGATGAATTCGTTACCTCTGCTATCTCGGAAATTGCAAATATTATCAGTGGTAATGTTCTAACCATGCTTGCTGAAAATGATCTCAAATGTGATATTTTGCCTCCGGTAATCCGTGCAGTGGATGAAAATAAGGAATATGCCCTGCGTTCTGCCTGCTGCATCTCGACCACTGTGGGCGATGCCTGTCTTGACATAAGATTGAATCCGGCAGGATAAGCAAGGGATAAAGCCATACATATGAATACTATAAAAGCGGAATGAGCATGATCAAGCTTGCTTGAATCGTGCGATTGGAGCAACAAGATCATGAACATGTTTTTGTTCATGATCCTATGAAAGTGGAATGAGCAAGATCAAGCTTGCTTGAATCGTGCGGTTGGAGCAACAAGATCATGAACATGTTTCTCATTCATGATATAATGAAAGGGTGTATCTTTTTTGGAAGATACACCCTTTTTTATGAGAAAATGGATGGAAAGCTTAACATAATCTATCCTTAACTGATGATTAAAACAATATACCCAACGCCTGGTTACCAGCAACGGTAGAATGGACAACATGTCGTTGAGGTAGTGCAGCGTGTTGTAGTGGTGCAGCGTGTTGTTGTGGTAGTGCAGCGAGTCGTAGTGGTGGTACAGCGAGTCGTGGTAGTAGTGCATGGTGTAGTGGTGGTACAGCGAGTCGTGGTGGTCGTGCATGGTGTAGTAGTGGTACAGTGGGTCGTGGTGGTCGTGCATGGTGTAGTAG
>JAEZFH010000354.1 GCA_023437885.1 Bacillota bacterium
TTAGCTGCAGACGGATTGCAGACACCCAGCCCTCCGTACTCCTGAATACCTTCTCCAGTTCCCCGCTGCTAAGCCGGATTCCTTCCATGTGAAATAAGCCGGCGGTCCCCTCCCGGTCAAAGAATAATGCCCCCGCATCAATGGTATGGATATTATAATTATTATAAACGCTCAGCCGCTGCATTGCACCCAACTGCTGCGTAATAAAGATCATATGCAGACAGGGGCAGCCATGCATGGAGAAGATATTCAACAGCTCCCAGGGAATATCAGAATTCACCAGCTGGTAATTGTCCACCACCAGATAGATTTCCGTCTGGCATTGAAAATTCCTGAGATATGCCGCCATATAAAATAATGTATCCATTGTAGGGAGCTTCAGATTATTCAAATCATCCGCTACCTTCGCAGTTGCATTGGATAGCAGCTCACAGATCTCTCTCCAGGCTTGAGAAGCCGACTCTCCCATGCAGGTATACCAGTACTCTCTGGCACCATGGGAAACCATCTTTTTTAAATGCTCCCTGACCGCCGTTGTCTTACCGAAACCGGAGGGTGCTTCTACTACCGTTAAGGGATACTCCGAAATATGGTCCAGCTTTCTCCTAAGCTTCTCTGAAAAATAATACATCTTATTCGTATATGGGGGTTTACGCATGCCTCTTCCTCCAATGCAGATTGGGGGTATCTCTCTTTCCATTTCTTGCAGCCTGATCCGAAACCTCCTTATATCTCCGGGAGTACTGCTGCCATGCCCTTTGCAATCTATTTCTCGTTTAATGATACTATACTACAAATTACGATATTTTTCAATTATTTACGACATGCCATTCTACATAGCTAAATTAATGTTTCTCTCCCCACATATACTAATCAGCACCTTGTTTTTCATCTATAAAATCATCGGCCGCCGGAATACTTCAATCCGCCCGGTTCCTACCTCCATTGCAATCGTTCTGCTCTCGGTTCCCCCCAGGTCTGCTCTGTATACGGCAATGCCAAGGCCTATCAGCTTTTGCCGCGCTGCATTGATATTCTTTAATCCCACGCGATATATATCTCTCCGGCAGATAGAGTCGGCTCCTCCATACATCTGTACTTGAAGCTCTTCCTTCCTGCAGCCATAATAGCCGCACATTTTTCGAAACAGCAGGGGGATACCGGATTCCGCAAAATAACCTGGCCGCTCTTCATAATCCTTACTGTCAAAGGGATGCGGCAGCACAATGTGGATCATTCCCGCCACTTTATTCGATGGACTGTACGCAGTGACGGCTATACAGGATGCCAATGCAAAGGTCTTAATAATATCCTCCTCGCTGCCCGATACAACAATTTCTCCTAATCCTACAACACGCTCCATAATATTCCTTCCTTCAGATAGTATATGAAAGAGAGGCAACCCGGCCTCTCCCGTTTACAGCAAGTATTTTGATCCGACTCTAAGCACTTATTGGAATCCATTGAATTAAATATACTCCAGATTTTTTATAAAGCAAGTCATTTTTTGTAGTATTTTGTGTTTTTTTGCTTTGTATACGGCGTATATAACAAAAGAGATATAAAAGGAGCTTGTAAACTCATTTTATATCTCTCATTATATTTGTCTCTATTTGAATCGTCTCTTCTATTAAATAGGATGATCCGTCCGGGAGTCTAATACTCCTCCAGGTATTCCAGTTTGCTTACGGACACCTCATATGCAACCCGCTTTTCAAAATCTACCTCGGTAATCTTCTTCTGATATTCCCTACTTTGAATTCTTCCCCAGATCTGAACATGGCCGCCGACAGCAAAGCTTTCTGCAAATCTGGCATTTCTTCCCCAGCATATGCAGGGTATATAATCAGACTTTCCGTAAGGCCGATTCACTGCCAGAAGTACATCGGCAATTTCCCTTCCCAGGGGTGTTTTACGGTAAATCGGCGGTTTACATACAAATCCATCTAAGAAAATGTGAATCGGCTTTGCATTTTCTGAGAGCTCATCTACCATTTTAACCTCCCTCGCAAAAACCGAAAGCACCAATTTGTTTTTGCTCTCCTCATGACGGTTATAGGAACGGAATTGTCCCAATACCTCAACGAATTTTCCCTTATAATCCTGCTTTACATCAATGAGCCGCTCTGAAACCATAACAGGTATCATGTCATAGGAATTGCTTAACCTGCTGACCACTACCTCCAATACATAGAATCCTTCCCCAAATACATCATGGCTGAACGTAAAATCACTGATTACCTCTCCTGCAATACTTACTTGATTGTTATCAAATACTTTATCTGTCATAACCGTACCTCTCCTTCCTTCCGGCGTATCTTTACGCCATTCTGCTCTAAAATGTGGGGCGAATGATTATACTTATCTCCGCTTGGAGGTCAGTACTTGCTCACAGAAGCAGCTTGCATTCACCTATGATTAAATATATGCCAATTTCCAAATTTTAGAAGTAAAAAAATCAATATATTAATAGGATTAACAATTTTTGTCATCTTATACAAAAATAATCAAAATTTTTATGAATTATTTTCTGAACATGCGTTGATTTTTAATTAGACGATATGCTACAATAATAAGGTTGCAAAATTGTATTAAACAACGAGTGGTATGCTATGCAAACCACACTTATGTTCAATATTAGCGTGCTTGCACGTTGGTTGGAGTAGAGTGAAGCAGTTCATTTACATTTTCACTCTGCAGGTTTGTGTCTGCGCTGCTTACACAAGCCTGATCATGCGCATACCATGATATAGCAAGCTATTAATGCATACCATAATATATCAAGCTATAATATGGTATACTATGATATAGCATGCTATTATATGGTATAGAATCGTATACGGTCCATGGAAGCAGCGCAGAAACGAGGTTATAGATGAAACGAGAGGATATTCGAAATATTGCCATAATTGCACATGTTGATCATGGTAAGACAACGCTTGTGGATGAGTTGTTGAAGCAAAGCGGTGTATTTCGATCTAACCAGGCTGTGATGGAGCGGGTAATGGATTCCAATGCCCTGGAGCGGGAGCGCGGTATTACGATACTTTCCAAAAATACCGCAGTTCAATACAACGGCTACAAGATAAATATTATAGATACTCCGGGACATGCAGACTTTGGGGGCGAGGTAGAGCGGGTGTTAAAGATGGTAAATGGCGTAATCCTTGTGGTTGATGCCTTTGAAGGACCCATGCCCCAGACAAAATTTGTTCTTAAGAAAGCATTAGAGCTATCTCTTCCGGTAATTGTATGCGTTAATAAAATAGACCGTCCGGAGGCAAGACCCGGTGACGTAGTGGATGAAGTACTGGAATTACTTTTAGAGCTGGATGCCAGCGATGAGCAGTTGGACTGCCCCTTTGTGTTCGCCTCTGCAAAGCAGGGACTGGCTTCCCTGTCTTATACGGACGAGCCCGTGGATATGACACCGCTGTTCGAAACAATAATTAACTATATCCCTGCCCCGGAGGGTGATCCGGAGAAGAACACCCAGGTTCTGATCAGCACCATAGATTATAACGAGTATGTTGGACGGATCGGGATCGGCAAGGTGGACAACGGTATCATCCGGATAAATCAGGATGCGGTACTTGTCAATGCCCACGAGCCTGATATGAATGTTAAGGTTAAAATAAGCAAGCTCTATGAATTCGACGGTTTAAAGCGGGTGGAGGTAAATGAAGCAACCATCGGCTCCATCGTAGCAATCTCCGGTATTGCAGATATCCATATCGGTGATACCATCTGCTCTCCGGAGAATCCGGAACCGATTCTGTTCCAGAAGATTTCCGAGCCTACCATTGCAATGTATTTTAATGTAAATGACAGCCCGCTGGCCGGAACGGAAGGAAAGTTCGTCACCTCCAGGCACCTGCGTGACCGCCTGATGCGGGAATTAAATACAGACGTAAGTCTGCGGGTGGAAGAAACCGATTCTACCGAAAGCTATAAGGTCTCCGGCCGTGGTGAGCTTCATCTCTCCGTGCTGATTGAGACTATGCGAAGAGAAGGATATGAATTCTCCGTAAGCAAGGCGGAAGTTCTGTATAAGACGGATGAAAACGGCAAGAAACTGGAACCGATGGAGCATGCCATGATTGATGTGCCCGATGAATTTACCGGAGTCATCATTGATAAGATGGGACAGCGCAAGGG
>JAEZFH010000152.1 GCA_023437885.1 Bacillota bacterium
AGGAAAATGAGTTACGGGTTGTTACTGACCGGGCTCCTTCAGAGCAAGAAATGGAGGATTTAAAGTTTGCCTGGAAGGTAGTAAAGTTTGTTAAATCCAACGGCATTGCACTTGCTAAAGACAAGCAATCCGTCGGCATCGGTCCCGGACAGGTGAACCGCATCTGGGCTACAAAGCAGTCCATCGAGCATGCAGGCGAGTTAATCGGAGAGGGGATTACCAGGGGTGCCGTACTTGCCTCGGATGCCTTCTTCCCCTTTGATGACTGTGTGGAAGCGGCACATCAGGCAGGCATTACCGCAATTATTCAACCAGGCGGTGCAAGCAGGGACGAAGACTCCATCAAAAAATGCAATGAGTATGGGATTGCAATGATTTTCACCGGAATGAGGCATTTCAAGCATTAACCATCGGAGTGCATCTTCTGGCCGCAAGTGTTCATACCGTGATATAGCAAGCTATCCTATGGTAGACTTTATTAAGGTATAGTATTGGCACTTTTTATTTTGCCGATAGAATATAAGGGATGAGAAATTGTTGGTCAATTTCTCATCCCTTCGGTTTGTTCTTATTTAATAAGATCATTTCTTAATAAAATAATTCTTTGCTGACAAATTACCCAGAGCTGTTACAACCCATCCTACTATAACTTTTAAAATATGTACTTTATTAAAGTTTACCCATATATATAAAAATTACTTTGGTCGTCGATTATAACCTGTTTACATTGGCGGCCTGGGGCCCTTTATCGCCCTTAACCACTTCAAAACTAACCTTTTCTCCCTCTTCAAGAACCTTGAAGCCGTCCATCTGGAGTGCTGAAAAATGTACAAATACGTCATTGCCCTCTTCGTCAGAAATAAATCCAAACCCCTTCTTTGCGTTAAACCACTTAACCGTTCCTGTCTTCATAAATGCCTCCTAAAAACATAATTAATTTATCCTTACCACTATTAGTAATGATAGCATAAATTTAACATAAAATTGAAAAAATGTCAAACAAGTTTTGTTGAATTATGTAATATTTTAAAATATTTTTCGTATATTTATTAATTGTATGTTCTAATGGAACAAATTGCGCACGAATGGTAAAGAACGATATAAGGATAAAACGGAAACTATATATTGTGGTTGGTTAATGAATATCTATCATATTTGGTATATTATTAGATTATTTGATACATTTAATATCTGAAGGGAGCAATGGATGCTGGGTGAGTACGGATCTGAGATATAACACGAAATTCATGGTCTGGATAAAAAATGGAAAAATAATGTAAAAAAAATGAATAAATATTACAAATATAAACGGAAAAAATGATCAGGATTACGATGAAATTAGGGTGAGGTGTTGAGATAAATTAAATGAATACATATAAAGTAAGATTAAACAGTTATAACAAAATCTAACACATTTTGCAAATGGTTGACAAATAAGAATCCTAATACTATAATTTACCATAATTTGATTATTATTTTAGGAGGTTTCA
Organism: Bacillota bacterium; assembly: GCA_023437885.1. GTDB lineage: Bacteria > Bacillota > Clostridia > Lachnospirales > Lachnospiraceae > Mobilitalea. The sequence goes on from JAEZFH010000152.1 coordinate 1,491, forward strand.
TGAATTTTATAAATAAGAATATTAAAAAAGTATTTCCCCTTATTTTAGTTCTTTCTTTATTGGTCCAAGCATTAGATCCGGTTCCTATTATCGTTGAAGCAAAATCTATTCCATCTACTGACCTGCTTCTATATGTGGGAGAAAAATATGGGATAGATGATAATTTCTCTTTTCATAGTGCCAAGGGCCCCAATTTTATTTCTAATCCGGGTAAATATATTATTAGTAATTCTAATGTAGTAGGAATAGAGGGTTATTATGCGAAAAACAGAACTACGGATCAAGGTTGGCTGCAGCCGGATGGCTTTTATTCGTATATCGTTGGTCTGCATACTGGAAAGTCTACAATTACAGTGCTATACGGCTCTCAGATAATACATAAATATAATATTACAGTGAAACACAGAGAAGTAACCTCCCCCACGGAATATTGCAGAACAGACTTCTTTATAGATGATAATCCAATAACAAGGCTGGGAAGAGAGGAAGAGAAAGAAGCCATTGAGCTGGAAAGTGCCGTAAAGAATATTTTAATATCTTTAAAGCTTGAAAATTATAATACGGATGCAGAGCGGCTGTTTGCGTTGGCGAAATGGTATAATGAAAATACCAAACGTGTTGGCTGGGCAGATGGTGGAGGCGAACATAAAGCGTTGGTGAAAAAGAGAGCTGACAAACGAGGGTTAAACATGGCGGGAACTCTCTTGTTAAGGAATATGGGGTATGAGATTGCAGAAGGAGGGTATCCATATTATGAGCCTTTCATCTATCTGTATGAAAAATGGTATAAATTTGAAACGGCGAGGTTTCCGGATTGGGAGTTTTCAAATTATACGATTGAAGATTGCTTTATAGATGAAAATGATACTAAAATAGCTTCTGTAGAGGATACAAAGATTCATCTTCCATCGATGCTTGTCAACATTGAGACGGAGCAGCAAAATCTAATATTAGGTCAATCAAAAGTCCTTCCCGAGGATCGTCTGAGCCATAATGTATATTCATCAGATCCATCCGTTGTTGATATTAAAGAAGGTAAAATAGTTACAAAAGGTGTTGGTATTGCAATTGTATATAGGTATGATGATACTTACTGCGACGCTTTTTATGTTATTGTGGAACCTGAAATTAAAGTAAATAAAAAAACCGTAACTCTAAAAAAATCCGGCAAAATGCAGAAAACTTTTAAAAGTACATCACCCTATCGCAGTAAAATTAATCAGGATTTAAAAGATACTTGGCTAAGAGAATTAATGATTAACCTTGACAGGTTAGAGCCCGCACTATCTCCTGATGCAAGGTTTTCTACAACATATGATATAAAAACAGGTCTATTAAGCGGCTGTATTATGAAAGCGGATGGTTCTAAAGAAGCAGTGTTTAACGATAATGAGTTAGCTGATTAATATTGAATTATTCATGAATTTAAGTCAATCCTCTTAGTTTGGAAATTTTATTTTAAACTAAGGGGATTTTTATGTAGAAAGTATCCCAGGCATCTGCCTCCAGAATCGAATGCCATGGATTGCGGCGAATCCAATCCAGCGGATCTGCATAAGTAGTTACATCAGTGACATTGAAAGGGTTTTTAGTTTTCCTAATACATTTGGTTCTTAGGAAATGACAAATAAAAATATTTGTGTTATTATGAATAAGCACATACTATAAATTACCATACTTAACATGAAGAAGGAGCTTCGGAGAAGCTTCCGTTATTGCCTATTTACAGGAATCTGCAGCCCAGCTGCAGTTATCAGATAACAGATATGGAGGTAAACCTATGAAATTAAAGATTCCCGCCTCGTATGATTTCATACTTGAGGAGAAGCTGGAGGATATGAACGGTATCGGAACCCTGTTGGTTCATAAAAAGACCGGAGCCAGAGTGGCTATCGTAGCAAATGACGATAATAACAAGGTATTTTCCATTGGTTTTCGTACTCCGCCGGCAAACAGCACCGGAGTAGCTCATATTATTGAGCATTCGGTATTATGCGGTTCCAAGCGTTTCCCTGCAAAGGATCCCTTTGTTGAACTGGCGAAAGGGTCACTGAATACCTTTTTAAATGCAATGACTTATCCGGATAAAACAGTATACCCCATTGCAAGCATGAACGATCAGGATTTTAAGAATCTGATGCATGTATACATGGATGCGGTTCTTTATCCGAACATCTACCAGAGAAAGGAGATTTTCCTCCAGGAAGGCTGGCATTATGATCTGGAGGCGGAGGATGCCGAGTTAAAATATAACGGAGTGGTATATAATGAGATGAAGGGAGCTTTCTCTTCACCGGAATCAATGCTGTACCGGATGATTCAGAACTCTCTGTTTCCGGATACTCCTTACGGCGTGGAATCCGGCGGTGATCCGGATTATATTCCGGAGCTCTCCTATGAGGAGTTCCTGGAATTCCACAGAACCTATTACCATCCCTCCAACAGCTATATCTATTTGTATGGGGATATGGATTTTGAGGAACGCCTGCACTGGCTGGATAAGGAATATCTTAATCAATATGAGTACCTGGAAGTAGGTTCCAAGGTTGAAATGCAGAAGCCCTTTTCCTCCAGCCGCGAGCTGGAAGCCTTCTACTCCCTGAGTGAAGAGGAGGGAGCAAAGGATAATACCTATATCAGCTTTAATACGGTGATCGGCAATTCTCTGGACAAGGAACTGGGACTCACCTTCCAGATACTGGATTATGTACTGCTGCAGGCTCCGGGATCGCCGATTAAGCAGGCTTTACTTGATGCCGGCATCGGCAGGGACATCCTGGGTGGCTTTGAGGATGAGATTCTGCAGCCGACCTTCACTGTGATTGCCAAGAATTCCGAGGAAAGTAAGAAGGACCGGTTTATTGCCATCATCCGGGATGTATTGGCTCAGGTAGTAGCGGAGGGATTGGAGGAGAAATCCCTGCGGGCAGCAATCAACTTCTATGAGTTCAAATATAGAGAAGCGGATTACGGACAGTTTCCCAAAGGGCTGCTCTATGGCTTGAGAGCCATGAGCAGCTGGCTGCATGACGATCATAAGCCCTTCCTTCATCTTAAGGATTCCTCCGGCTATGCCTTCCTGAAGGAAAAGATCGGAACCGGCTATTATGAAAAGATAATCAAGGAATATTTGCTGGAGAATACCCATACCTCCATTGTGCTTTTAAAGCCGAAAGCCGGCTTGAATGCGGAGAAGGAGGAGAAGCTGAAGAAACAGCTGGCAGAGTATAAAGCCACCCTGCCTCAGGAAGAGCTGACGCGTCTGGTGCGTGAGACAAAAGAGCTAGCTGAGTATCAGGAGCTTCCCTCCACGAAGGAAGAGCTGGAAGCAATTCCTTTGCTGACCAGAGAGGATATCAAGAAAGAAATTGAGCCGTTATTCAATACGGAGAGAACCGTCGGCCAGGTTAAGGTAATCCATCATAATTTATATACCAACAAGATAGCATATCTTCGGCTGCTGTTCAATGTAAAGGAGGTTCCGAAGGAACTGCTTCCCTATGCCTCCCTGCTGTCCTATGTATTGGGCTATGTGGATACCGAGAATTATAGCTATCTTAATCTGTCCAATGAGGTCAATATCCACACCGGAGGAATTGCATCTAATGTAAGAAGCTTCTCTGTCAAGGGCAGCTCCGGCGGATACATTCCGGTATTTGAATTTTCCACGAAGGTTTTATATGATAAGCTGGCAGAGGCCATCCGGTTAGTTGAGGAGATCCTGTACCGGACTAAGCTGGAGGATAAAAAGCGGCTGAAGGAAATAATCGGTGAGATGAAATCCAAGCTGCAGATGCATTTTAATTCCTCGGGCCATTCCGTGGCGGTGGACCGGGCTATGAGCTATTATTCCGTTCATGGAGCATTTAAGGAAATGACTACCGGCATTGCGTTCTACCAGTTCATCGAGGATTTGGCAGAGAATTATGAGGACCGGGCTGATATAACCATCGCGCGTCTGAAGGAATTAATTCCAATGATCTTTACCAGGGAGAACCTATTCGTAAGCATTACTGCGGATGAGGAAGGCTATGAGAGATTTGTCGACAAGCTTGCTAGTTTTTGCAAGGGTCTGCCGGAGCAGGCGGATCACACTTTGTTTGAGGCTTATGATACCTCCAGCCTTCAGCCTGTATGTCTGAATGAGGGCTTTAAGACTGCAATGCAGGTGCAGTATGTAGCCAGAGCAGGTAATTTCATGAGAGCAGGATATGAGTATCACGGAGCACTCAAGGTATTGAAGACGATCTTAAGCTATGATTATCTCTGGAATAATATCCGCGTTAAGGGCGGAGCCTATGGATGCATGTGCGGCTTCTCCGGTGTGGACGGCGATGCCTACTTTACCTCCTATCGTGATCCGAATCTGAGGGAAACCAATAACATCTATGAAAAGGCAGCACAGTACATCAGCAGCTTCTCTGCGGATGAACGTGATATTACCAAATATATCATCGGTACCTTCAGCACTCTGGATACTCCGCTGACACCCCAGGCAGCAGGAAAGCGCTCCCTGAGCATGTATCTCGGCAATATTACAGAGCAGGAGCTTCAGAAGGAGCGCAGCGAGGTACTGAATGTTACCTTGGAAGATATCCGGGCCTGCCATAAATATATCACTGCGATGCTGGAGGCGGGAAATATCTGTGTTATCGGTAATGAAGGAAAGATTAACGAGAACCGGGATATGTTCCGGGAAGTCAAAAATCTAATGAAATAAATAACGGACGATACCGAGGCTTTATGGGGCTGTTGCATACATGGCAACACCCCATAATCCTGTTGTAAGGAAGAGATAGCATATGTTGCCGGCAACGTATGCTATGATGCAGCAAGCTACGAAGTGGCATATTTTAGTAATGCCGGGGAAGCGGTACGTTGCCGGCAGATTAAACGCACGTCCGGTAGGGCTGCGTCTATAGAAAGGGATAGGACAGATAATGAAGGATATGAAACAACCAGGGATAAGCTCTGATAACCCCTCTTATACTCGGCAACAACAATCGGCAGGCAGCTCGCCTCATGTTCAATATAAATCAGGGTTTGTTACCTTGATCGGAAGACCCAATGTCGGTAAATCGACTCTGATGAATAAGCTGATCGGTCAGAAGATTGCCATAACCTCTGATAAGCCCCAGACCACGAGGAACCGGATTCAGACGGTTTATACCGATGAAAGGGGGCAGGTTATCTTTCTTGATACGCCTGGAATTCACAAGGCGAAGAATAAGCTTGGGGAATATATGGTAAATATTGCTGAGAGGACCATGAGTGGGGTCGATTTAATCCTATGGCTGGTGGAGCCCTCTACTTTTATTGGTGCCGGAGAACAGCATATTGCTGAGCAGATGAAGAAGGTGAAAACTCCGGTGATTCTTGTGATTAATAAGATTGATACCGTGAAGAAGGAGGAGATCCTGACATTTATCGCCGCATATAAGGATATCTGCGATTTCGCCGAGATTATTCCGGTCTCTGCATTAAAGGGAGAAAATACACCGGTGTTGATGGAGACAATCTATAAATATATACCGGAAGGCCCAATGTATTATGATGAGGATACTGTAACGGACCAGCCGGAGCGCCAGATTGTGGCAGAGCTGATTCGGGAAAAGGCCTTGCGCCTTCTGGATGATGAGATACCTCACGGGATTGCTGTCAGCATTGACCGGATGAAGGAACGTCCCGGGGGAAGGGACGGGGCGGAGGGCTTGATTGATATCGATGCTACCATCGTCTGCGAGCGAGATTCCCACAAAGGAATCATCATTGGCAAAAAGGGAAGCATGCTGAAGCAAATCGGCACCAATGCACGAAAGGAAATTGAAAACCTTTTAGACTGCAAGGTTAATCTGCAGCTTTGGGTGAAGGTAAAGAAGGATTGGCGGGACAGTGATTTCCTGATGAAGAATTATGGTTATAATAATAAAGATGAGTAATATTTGATCCACAATATTTGTCAAGTAAAAAAAATACATTTTGCCTGGGATATTCTGACCAGTTTAGTAAAACATAAATTGGGAAACCTAATGATAGAACAGGAGATGGAATAAAACTGATATGGTGACAAAATTGACATGGTGACATGCACCAGGTGAATTAGCGCCATGTCAATTACGACCATTTTCTGGGATGGAATGTTGACAAAAAACATAATATCATGGTTAGGGGGCTCATTTATGAAGAATTATGATTATTGGAAGAGTTTTATCAAGACCGGAAGGATTGATGATTACTTACATTACATTGCATGCACGAAGGAAGAAGGGACAGACGAGCCGGTGCTGCTATCCGGCAAGCCCGGAAAGGACAGTCCCGGATATGGGAATTCCATGTATGGAGAAGACATATATAAAAATATTTATATGTGAGAATATTCTTAGATAAGAATATCCATACTTTATTAAAGTATGGATATTTGGAGTTGGAAAAAGAAGGTGGATTGATTGCCGGTATCAAATACCGTGACAGGAATGGTTCTGTCAGCCATGCCGGTTGGTGAATACGACAAGCGGCTGGTCATTTTAACGAAGGAAATCGGAAAAATATCAGCATTTGCCAAAGGCGCCAGGAGACCTAACAGCGCCTTATTGGCATGCAGTCAGCCTTTTGCTTTTGGAGAATTTAATCTATATGCAGGCAGATCTTCCTATAATATAACATCTGCGGAGATATCCAATTATTTTGGTGAGTTGAGGGATGACTTTGAAGGTCTTTGCCATGGATTTTATTTCTGTGAGTTCGCAGATTATCTGACAAAGGAGAATAACGACGAGAAGGAGGTTCTGAAGCTTTTGTATCAGACCCTCCGGGCACTTTCCAGGAAAACAATTGATACAGCCCTGATCCGGTCCGTGTATGAACTTAAAATCATGGCGGTCGGCGGGGAGGCACCCCAGGTATTCGGGTGCGTCAAATGTAATAAAAATTCATTTTCCGAGGAAGCGGTCCAACAGAAAAATTCCAGCAGCCGGTATTATTTTAGCGCAAAAAGCGGGGGCATCTTATGCGAGGACTGCAGGGGCTATGATAGAGGGGCGGTCAGTATCAATACCTCTACCCTATATGCCATGCAGTACATAGTATCGAAGGAGATAGAGAAGTTATATACTTTTCGGGTTACGGAGGAAGTTCAAGCGGAGCTTAACCTTTGCATGAAGCACTACCTGGAGTGTTACATTGAACATGATTTTAAGTCCCTGGAAATGCTTAAGGGTTTGTAGGTTTCGATTTGTCATTCGGTTTTAGACTCATAAAAGCCTGTGGATTTTGTTCTTAAAAATAGCTTGGTAATTTTTAAATTTCTGTTGAAATTATTATACTTTAAGGTTAAAATGATATGAACCCAAAACTTAAATGGAGGGAATGTTATATGAAAAAGTTGATTCTTTGCACAATCATGCTGTTATTCCTGCTAGGGGCAGCGGGTTGCAGGAAAGAAGAGGTGTTTATTTCTACCGACAATGTTACCGCAGATACCATACTGGCAAAGTCAAACGGCGTACTCCAGGTAGCTACGGTGGAGGATTTTGATAAAACTTATTATAACCTGAGCGAACTGCAAGGCTTTGTTGCGAAAGAGATAGATGAGTATAATCAAAAGGCGGGTGGTGAAAAGATTACCATAGATGAAGTTAAGCTTCACAGCGGTAGGGCAATCATGCTGCTTACTTATTCCGGTATGGATCAATATGCAGCCTTTAATGATGTTATGGCAGCGTATTTTAACGGAGGGGTATCGGAGATGCCTTTGGATCTTCCGGCAACCCTGGTCAATTCCAAGAATGGGTCACTCGCAAGCACCCAGGAGATTATTCAAGATAATAAATTGAAGATACTGGTAATGAATGAGCCATATGATATCATGGTGGATGGGACCGTCAAGTATTACTCCGAGAATGCAACCTATGTGGATAAGAACAAGGTGCAGGGAGCGCAGGAAGGCATGACGATTGTTGTATTCAAACCCTAAGGCAAGTCAAGAAGGGAAGTCCAGCTGACAGCTCTTGGTCAAACCCTTCGGGCTGGGATATCCGGGATACGCGGCGCCAAGAGGCGCCTTTGCTAATATTATCAAAATGAGAGGATAAATAATATGGAAAAGACAATGGAGAAAATTGTAGCACTCGCTAAGGCAAGGGGCTTTGTATATCCGGGCTCCGAAATCTACGGCGGTCTTGCTAATACCTGGGATTACGGTAATCTCGGTGTGGAATTGAAAAACAATGTGAAGAAGGCCTGGTGGGCAAAATTCATTCAGGAGAACCCATATAATGTCGGTGTTGATTGTGCGATTCTTATGAATCCCCAGACCTGGGTTGCATCCGGACATCTGGGCGGTTTTTCCGATCCTTTGATGGACTGTAAGGAATGCCATGAGCGTTTCCGTGCGGATAAGCTGATCGAGGATTATAACATGGTGCAGGGAATCACGGTAGAAGGCTCCGTGGACGCCTGGTCCCAGGAAGACATGAAGAAATATATTGATGAACATAGCATATGCTGCCCTACCTGCGGCAAGCATAATTTTACCGATATCCGCCAGTTTAACCTGATGATCAAGACGTTCCAGGGTGTACCCGAGGATGCAAAGAATGTGGTATACTTAAGACCGGAGACGGCGCAGGGTATCTTTGTTAACTTTAAGAATGTGCAGAGAACCTCCCGGAAGAAAATTCCCTTCGGTATCGGACAAATCGGAAAGTCCTTCCGGAATGAGATAACCCCGGGTAACTTTACCTTCCGTACCAGAGAGTTCGAGCAGATGGAACTGGAGTTCTTCTGTGAGCCGGATACGGATCTGGAATGGTTCACCTACTGGAGACAGTTCTGTATTGATTGGCTGAAGAGCCTTGGAATGAAGGAAGAGGAGATGAGAGTCAGAGATCATGACGCCGCAGAGCTTTCCTTCTATAGTAAGGCAACCACGGACATTGAATTCTTATTCCCCTTTGGCTGGGGTGAGCTCTGGGGTATAGCTGACCGTACCGATTATGATTTAACCCAGCACCAGAATGTATCCAAGGAGGATATGAGCTATTTTGATGATGAGAAGGGACGCAGATATATTCCCTATGTTATCGAGCCCTCCCTTGGTGCAGACCGCGTAGCACTTGCATTCCTTTGCGCTGCTTATGATGAAGAGGAGATTGCAGAGGGTGATGTGCGTACTGTGCTTCATTTCCATCCGGCACTGGCTCCGGTGAAGATCGGCGTACTTCCTTTGTCTAAGAAGCTGTCCGAGCCTGCCGAGAAGATCTATATGGAGCTTTGCAAGACCTATAATTGTGAATTCGACGACAGGGGCAACATCGGTAAGAGATATCGCAGACAGGATGAAATTGGTACGCCCTTCTGCATTACCTATGATTTTGAATCTGAGACAGACGGAGCGGTTACCGTTCGTGACAGAGACACGATGGCGCAGGAAAGAATTAAAATTGAGGATTTAAAGTTATATTTTGAGAATAAATTTAAATTTTAGAAAAAAAGACTTTCCTTATTCGGATGTTCTATGATATAATGTGCACGGTGAGCGGATATGACAGCATGAGCATAGTTGCTCAGGAATTTCAGATATTAAGTTTATTCCGCTTTCTGTGGACATACACAGCACTTTACGATTAAAAAAGTTATAAATGAGTTATAATTTGATATGGGCATGTTGATTGGGTGATAAAAGTATTACGCCAACAAAATGAACGGAGGATTCTTGCACAGGGAGTTATGTAAGAGATTCATTTTGTTCGCGGAGTACTTTTGGCGCTCAATTGATGATAATGATGTCAAAAGCATCCTGTGAAGCTGGAAAGCAATTCACATCTTGCTTTTGACATCATTGTCCGTGACAACGCTGTAACAAATTGTAAATATATTTTATTTTAGGAGGGCACTTACAAAATGACAAAATGGGTTTATTTGTTCAAAGAAGGTAAGGCAGATATGAAGAACCTTCTTGGCGGTAAAGGCGCTAACTTAGCAGAAATGACTATTTTAGGTCTTCCGATTCCTCAAGGTTTTACAGTAACAACAGAAGCCTGTACAGACTACTACAATAGCGGTAAGAAAATCAGAGATGAGATTAAAGACCAGATTTTCGCATCTTTAGCAATTCTTGAAGAAGAGCAGGGTAAGAAATTTGGTGATACAGAGAATCCGTTACTTGTTTCTGTACGTTCCGGTGCCAGAGCTTCCATGCCTGGTATGATGGATACAATTCTTAATTTAGGTTTAACTGACGCGGCAGTAGAAGGCTTCGCTAAGAAGACTGGCAATCCCAGATTTGCATATGATTCTTACAGAAGATTTATCCAGATGTTCTCTGACGTAGTTATGGAAGTAAGCAAGTCCAAGTTCGAAAGAGTACTGGATGAGATTAAAGAGAAGAAGGGTGTTCATTATGACACCGATCTTACTGCAGAAGATTTAAAGGAAGTAATTGAAGGCTTCAAGGCTTTATATAAGGCTGAGAAGGGTACCGATTTCCCTCAGAATCCGGCAGATCAGTTAATCGAGGCGGTTACCGCGGTATTCCGTTCCTGGGATAATCCCCGTGCGATTTACTACAGAAGAATGAATGATATCCCCGGCGATTGGGGTACTGCAGTTAACGTTCAGGCCATGGTATTCGGTAACATGGGCGATACCTCCGGTACTGGCGTTGCATTTACCCGTAATCCTTCCACCGGTGAGGCTAAGATCTACGGTGAGTACCTGATCAATGCTCAGGGCGAGGACGTAGTTGCCGGTATCAGAACTCCCCTTCCGATTTCCAGATTAGAGCAAGATATGCCTGAGGCATACGCTGAATTCATGAGAATTGCTACTCTTCTTGAGAATCACTACAGAGATATGCAGGACATGGAGTTCACGATTGAAGATACAAAGCTTTACTTCTTACAGACACGTAACGGTAAGAGAACAGCTCCCGCTGCTCTTCAAATCGCTTGCGATTTAGTAGATGAAGGAAAGATCACCAAGGAAGATGCGATCAAGAGAATTGAAGCAAAGTCTCTGGATCAGTTACTGCATCCTACCTTTGATACCGCAGCATTAAAGGCAGCGAAGCCGGTTGGCAGCGCTCTTCCTGCATCCCCTGGTGCAGCAGCCGGTAAGGTGTACTTCACAGCGGAAGATGCAAAGAACAATCACGAGAAGGGCGAAAGAGTAATCCTTGTTCGTCTTGAGACCTCCCCGGAAGATATCGAAGGTATGCATGCAGCTGAAGGTATCTTAACCGTACGCGGTGGTATGACCTCCCACGCAGCTGTTGTTGCTCGTGGTATGGGTACTGCTTGTGTATCCGGTTGCGGCGAAATCGTAATTGATGAAGAAGCAAAGTACTTTACACTTGCAGGTAACACAGTAAAAGAAGGAGATTACATCTCCTTAGACGGTTCCACAGGTAATATCTACGTAGGAGATATCCCGACCGTAGAAGCTTCCATCAGTGGTAACTTTGATAGAATTATGAAATGGGCTGATGAAATCAGAACCTTAAAGGTAAGAACCAATGCAGACACACCTGCAGACGCAGCGAATGCGATTAAGTTTGGTGCAGAAGGTATCGGTCTTTGCCGTACAGAGCATATGTTCTTCGAAGGCGACAGAATTCATAAGATCAGAAAGATGATCCTCAGCAAGACTGTGGAAGCAAGAGAAGCCGCTCTGAATGAATTAATTCCTTTCCAGAAGGGTGATTTCAAGGGTCTTTACGAAGTAATGGAAGGAAGACCGGTTACGATCCGTTTCCTGGATCCTCCGTTGCATGAATTTGTTCCTACAGATGAAGAAGATATCAAGGCATTAGCAGATGATATGGGTCTTACCTTTGCAGAGGTACAGGCGGTTTGTGACTCCTTGCATGAGTTCAACCCTATGATGGGCCACAGAGGCTGCCGTCTTGCCGTAACCTATCCTGAGATTGCGAGAATGCAGACCAGAGCGGTTATGGAAGCTGCAATCGAGGTTAAGAAGGAAAAAGGCTTTGACGTTGTTCCTGAGATCATGATCCCTCTCGTAGGCGAGAAGAGAGAGTTAAAGTTTGTGAAGGAAATCGTTGTTGAGACAGCAGAAGCAGTGAAGAAAGAGATGAATTCCGATATCGAATACCATGTAGGTACTATGATCGAAATTCCTCGTGCAGCTTTACTTGCCGATGAGATCGCAGAAGAAGCTGAGTTCTTCTCCTTCGGTACCAATGACTTAACACAGATGACCTTTGGTTTCTCCCGTGACGATGCAGGTAAGTTCCTGGATGCATACTACAAGACCAAGATTTATGAGTCCGATCCATTTGCAAGACTGGATCAGGAAGGCGTTGGCCAGTTAGTGAAGATGGCTTCCGAGAAAGGCCGTGCAGCCAGACCGAACATCAAGCTTGGTATCTGCGGCGAGCATGGTGGAGATCCTTCCACAGTGGAATTCTGCCATAAGATAGGCCTGAACTATGTATCCTGTTCACCTTTCCGTGTGCCGATTGCAAGATTAGCAGCAGCACAGGCAGTTTTAAATCAGGCAAAATAGTTGAGATTTCAACGTTCCTCGGTGGTCTGACTTTGGTTAGGCTGTACTGTACAATAAATAAGTAATAATATTTGGCACTCTATCATTTTAACTGTGGTAGAGTGCCTTTTGTGTCATTTTGAAAAAAGTAGTATAATTAGGTGAACTAATCGCTGAAAAATGTAAGTGAGAATATATTTGATAATATGAGTTGACTATAAAAGGAAATTACGATATACTCCTAAGTAAATATTATAAAAAGTGTAAAACATTGCTGCCGAGTAATGTTATTAATGCATTATTTCTTATTCCGTTAGGCCTTTGAAGGAATAAAAATAGTGCACTTTTATTTATAAGAAAGAAGCCATAGAGAACAGTAAAAAAAAATTTTGATAACAAGCTCAAAAAAGAAGGGAATAGAACAATGGAATTAATGATGATTGATGCTGATTTTTCAGTATGTAAGATTGCAGATATAACGAAACTAAATTTCAAAGATGAATATTGGTTTTTAAGTAAAACAGATGAGGAATTATCATTGGTTTGCCAGACTAGATTTGTACCTGATAATAGTATTGAAAGAGATGATGGATGGAAGGCATTTCGCATTCAAGGGATATTGGATTTTTCTCTAATTGGGATACTTTCCAAAATATCTACAATATTAGCAGAAAATAAGATTGGAATATTTGCAGTTTCAACATTTAATACAGATTATATATTGGTAAAAGAAAACAATTATCAGTTAGCTCTAGAAAAATTAAAGGATGCTGGATATATAATAGTTTAAGAATAAACTCTTAATGAATGTATAAATTATTTATCACTATGATTTCATTGAGGACAGCACAGGCAGCGCTAAACAACTAGGGTCAATTGAAATTGCATCCTATTTGCTAGATGAAGCCTATGCTAGAGAATATCAGAAAGAGCATAATATGCGAAGGCTTTATGCTTGGAGCGATGTTAAAATAAGCATATATTTTTTAGTCTATAAATAGCCTATATCTACGGATGTAGGCTATTTTTTTAAAGTTTTTATGAACTTTTTGGTTGAGGTTTGAAACTAATCCCTATATACTGTTATTGTATGAAGTCTAAATTAGTATAAAAATTTTTGTAATTATATAGAAACATAATTTGAAATGTAGAGATGACAATGAAGAAAACTTTAAAATATAAATGTAAAAAGAAATATGTTATTCCTCTTACAGTAATTATTCTGTTGATAATAGGTGGTATATGGCATTTTGTTTTACAGAAAATTGAAACAGGCCAATATCCCCCAGTGGGAGATATATACTCAATAAATTCACGTAATATGCATTTGTATAGTTTAGGAAGTGGTAAAGACACTATTGTTTTTATCGCAGGTTCGGGGACACCCTGTGCATATACTGATTTTTATTATTTACAGAATGAGTTGCAAAATTATGCAAAAACAGTTAGTTTTGACCAAGCAGGTTTTGGATGGAGTGAAAAAACGGACATTCCAAGAACGATTGATAATATAACAAATGAACTACATGAATTACTTGAAAAATCTGAACAAATAACACCTTATATTTTAGTAGCACATTCTCTTGCTTCATTGGAAGCATTAAGATATGCGCAGAAGTATCCGAGTGAAGTAAAAGGAATTATATTGATAGACGGAGGAAGTCCTAATTTCTATGCAAAAGATTATGAAATTAATTCGTTATTGCTTAATCGAATGAATGCTGCTTTGAGAGTGACAGGTATAAATAGATTCATCGGGAAGCTTGGAATCAAGCTACCATTTACTGGTGAGCATCTAAGATATAGGTCGCTTCCTGCTGAGGTAAAGAAAATTGATTCAGCAATGTACTATAAATACCTCGGAAGCAACAATAATCTTGATATGATACTTCATATAAACGAGAATGCTAAAAAGGTAATTGAGAATGGGTATTTAAAAAATATACCACTGCTTATTTTATCGTCAGATAGTGGGAAAGAGTGGAAAATGTCTCAGCAAGAATTACTCCAGTGGTCAAATGTCGGTAAACAAATGACAATTAAAAAAAGTAAGCATTATATACATTGGTCAAACGAAAAAAATGTTTTATCTCAAATCGAACAATTTATTAAAGATTATTGATAAAATTTATTTTAAACTGATGTATAAGGGGGTGCTACATTAGCGTTAGATAAAAGTGATGAAATAATCTATGTTGGATGCTTATGAACACCATAAGGTTTTCAAATTGCATTTAGAACTTTAGTTGCCGGGCAACAGCGAAGTGCAATTTGTTAGTAATTTAGTGAAATTTGAATATCGTTTCGTTTTATGGACCTTCAAATATGTGCGAATTTGGTGAGTATGTTCAAATGTTTGATTATACTAAAAAAGCTGTTAACGATATATTATTTGGAAAATGGGACGAGTATATACTTGAGCCAAGTGAGGATAAGCCATCTCCGGATTTTGTTAAGTGGACATTCAGAAACCTTGCAGCACAAGGCATATTGAAGTTAATTAGTGGAATTATTATCGGCAAGCCTCAAGCTGAACAATATTATGAAGAATATAAATCAGCAATAATGCAAGTTATAGTAAATGAGGAAAAACTTACAAAATTGCCGATTTTCTATAATATCAATTTTGGACATGCAAAACCAATAGGAATTATTCCATATGGTATTACTACTGAGTTAGATTGTGAAAAAAAATCAATTACCTTTTTAGAAAGTCCGACAGCGTAGTAAATATAGCGATGGGTATACCTGGAATAGTAGATTGGCAATCGTCCTCAGCTACGAACGACTACATAAAATTGCTTTACCTTCTGATGAAGGGGTGATATCGTGGAGGATAAAATAATTCAGCTACTAATTGAAATGCAAAGCAGTATTTAAAGAGGTTGAAAATCTTAGTAAATAATCTGAGTTCGAAAAAATAATTATAGAAAGGCTTTTCTTACAGGTGACAAGATTGAAAAACAAAAAGAGAGTATTATCTGTAATACTGGCATTTATCCTTGTATTTACAATGATGCCTTCCGAAGGGTACGCATCTTCTGTCAGTAACAAGGCACTGAATTGGGGGTATACAAGAAATACGAGCCATAAGATACCTACCGTTTCAAAGACCACGAAGGCATTGCTTAAAAAATACAATGGATACTATGTTTATAATGAAAATGAAAAGGAAATCTATCTTACCTTTGATCTTGGCTACGATAATGGTTATACAAATAAAATCCTTGATGTTTTAAAAGAGCATGAGGTAAAGGCCACTTTTTTTGTAACTAAAGCAGCAATTACTGCGAATCCAAAAGCAATCAAAAGAATGGCGAAGGAAGGTCATATCGTGGCAAATCATACGGTAAAGCATATTCCTTTCTATAAGCTTTCCAAAAGTTCACTAAAAAAAGAACTGCAAGGGGTAGAAAAGGAATATGAAAAAGTAACCGGGGAGAAGATGGTTAAGTTTGTAAGACCTCCGGAGGGCGGATATAGTGAAAAATCCCTGGCAATTACGCAAGAGTTAGGCTATACCTCGATTTTTTGGAGTATTGCATTGCCAAATGATTGGAATTTGAAAAAACAGCCATCAAAGAAGACAACATTAGCGTTATTTAAAAATCAACACCATGAAGGTGCGATTATCTTATTGCATGGGGTTTCTCCTGTTGTAGC
>JAEZFH010000383.1 GCA_023437885.1 Bacillota bacterium
GGCAGATGCGGTGCATCAGCTGCTGACCATTGCCCGACTGGCAAAAGTACCTGTAAATATCGTCCATCTCAGCTCGCAAAAAAGCTACGAGGTGGTAGAAGCTGCAAGGGCAGCGGGACAAAAGGTATATGTGGAGACCTGTCCCCAGTATCTTTTGATGGAAGATTCAAAGTATGATTTAGAAGGTTTTGAGAGTGCCAAGTATGTCTTATCCCCTCCTCTTCGCAAGAAAGAGGATATGGAGTGCCTCTGGAAGGCCTGGAGGGAGAACCGGATTGACACCATAGGAACAGACCATTGCAGCTTTCATTTTCATGGACAGAAGGAACGGGGGAGGAACGATTTCTCCAGGATACCCAACGGCATCCCGGGAGTAGAGCACCGTCCGGTCCTGCTGTATACCTATGGAGTGACGGAAAACCGTATTACTCAGGAACAGCTCTGTGCTGCCCTATCCACCAACCCGGCAAAGCTTTTTGGTATGTATCCGAAAAAGGGAGCTATTCAGGTGGGCAGTGATGCAGACCTGGTAGTATGGGATCCGGAGTACCGGGGAGTGATCACAGCTGCCGAGCAGCTGCAGAGATGCGATTATACTCCTTACGAAGGCCTTTTGGTAAAGGGGCGTGCCGACCAGGTGCTGCTAATGGGCCAGGTGGTGGCCGAGCAGGGCAGGGTAGTCCTGGAGAAGACCGGACGCTATGTGCACCGGGGACCGAGACAGGATTTTTAGAAAATACGAAATTGGGAATAAGAAAAATAATATGTGATACGGAAGGCAGTATCAGATTTGACACTGCCTTCGGTCAGAATGGAGGATTTTATATGAAGAAGGAAGTTATTAATGCGGTGAATGCGCCGGCAGCAGTTGGTCCGTATGTTCATGCAGTGAAGGCAGGAGATTTTCTGTTTACCTCCGGTCAGCTTGGTCTGGATCCGGTAACCGGGGAGATGGCGGACGGAGTGGAAGCACAGGCTCACCTGAGCTTAAAGAATCTCGGCGAAATCCTGAAGGAAGCAGGATTAACCTATCAGGATGTAATAAAGACAACTGTATTCTTACAGGATATGAATGATTTTGCTACGGTAAATGCAATTTATGCCGGATATTTTCAGGGAGAAGCACCTGCCCGTTCCTGCGTTCAGGTAGCAAAGCTGCCCAAGGGCGGTCTCGTAGAAATTGAAGCAATTGCTATAAAGGCAGTATAAAGCAGAAGCTGCAGTAATTACAGAAGCTGATATTGAAACGGAGCGGACTTTCCTGCCAGGGCCCAGCCGCGGTATGGAAGGCCTGCAGCCGTTACAGTATCGGAAGATATCTTCATAAAGCAGCATCTGCTTTGGAATAGCTGCTGCCATAAGGCGGGGGGAATGGAGACACAAATGGAGGAAACATCAAAGAAAAGCGTCAAAAGAACAACAAGGAAAAACGGGAACAGCGAAACGGGGCTGAATTCAGAAATCAGCCATGTACAGGATAAACGGATTATGAATGCTGCCTTGGATGTGGTGAATAAGCAAACCATCGCCGGTACCCGTATGCATCTGATCGCCGACAGGGCAAAGATGGTTCAGTCAAATGTTCATTATTATTATAAAACGAAAAATGAACTGATGCTGGCTCTTCAGGACTATATCTTTGAAGAGTGCTATGATGCTCGCCGGAAGGAAAAAAAGCATAGCAAGGACAATCTTGACAGTCAGCTGGATGTTTTTATTAATCAGAAGAAGCGATTGATTATGACGAAACCCAAGTATGACTTTGCCGAGGTTGATTTCTGGGTACAGAGTAAAATTAATAATGAAGTTCATGAAAAGTTCAACCAATCCTATACAAAATGGAAGTGCGAAATCAGAGATATTTTGGACAAGTATTGCCCGTGGCTGGATGCAAAAAGCCGGGAGCTGCTTCCCTTTACTTTTATTTCTCTGATGGAGGGTGCGACCATTCAATATATGATTAACAAGGATGAATTTGATGTGGAAGGGTACTTTGATATGTGCAAGAAGCTCCTGCTGAATCAGCTTAACAGCTTGAAGCCGCAGCAGTAACGGCTTTGTTCTCCGGCTCTGGCCGGGGGGATTGGAAGGGATTTTTCCATGTATGATTATATTTTAAAGAATGGAGCCCTGGTCATTGGGGATGGCTCGGCACCCGTGACCGGAGATCTGGCAATTGAGAAGGGTAGAATCCGAGAGCTTGGTTCCAATATCAATAAGCCGGCAAAGACGGTCCTGGATGTATCGGGGCAATATGTTACGCCCGGATTTATTGATATCCACCGGCATGCGGATGCCAGACTGTTCCTGGACGGTTTCGGGGAATTGGAGCTTCGGCAGGGATTAACAACCATTGTAAATGGTAATTGCGGCTTAAGTATTATACCCTGCCCTGTCCGGTACCGAAAGGAAATTCACCGCTTTCTGCTTCCGGTTACCGGAAGTGTTCCGGAGGAGGCGAAATTCGAGGATTTTGCATCCTATGCAGAGGCAGTCAGGAGTCATGAACTGTCCGTGAATGTGGGGATGCTGATCGGAAACGGGACGGTACGTGCAGCAGTCAGAGGCTATGAGACAGGAAAGTTGTCCGGGGCGGAGAAGGAGCAGGTGAAGCATTATCTGCGAAGTTCTCTCAAAGCAGGAGCCCTGGGTGTCAGCCTTGGAATTGTCTATGCTCCGGAATATAATTATGAATTAGAAGATTTTGTAGAGCTGCTGGAGCCGATGAAGGATTATGAGGTTCCGCTGGTGGCTCATATCCGGGGAGAGGGTGATACCATCTGCGAATCTCTGGAGGAAGTCATTGAGATTGCCAGGCGGCTGGAGGTACCTCTTCACATCAGCCATCTTAAAATTATCGGAGCACGCAACTGGAACACAAAAGCGCAGCAGGCTTTGAATATGATTGAAGCAGCCAGACAAAGCGGAATGGATATTACCTGCGATTTGTATCCTTATACCGCGGGATCAACCCAATTAATTCAAATTCTTCCGCCCGAATATCTTGAGGGCGGCTTTGAGAAAATAACCGCAAGACTGAAATGCAGAGCGGAGAGGGATGCGTTGACGGCAATATTAAGACAGCCTTCCAAGCGCTTTGAAAATCTGGTATCAAGCATCGGCTGGAGCAATATTTACCCGACTACGATGCGCAGTGCCGGGAATCGGATTTATATCGGCAAATCCATAGAAGAAATTGCCGCACTTTTACATAAGGATCCTTATGAGTGCGCATACGATTTATTGGTAGAAGAACAATGTGAGATATCCATGGTGGATTATATTGCATCGGAAGATGATATTATGAGGATTATGAAATCTCCATATTCATCGATTATATCGGATACGGTATATCCGGATGGGGGATTGCCCCACCCCAGAATGTATGGGACGTATCCAAGAATACTTCAAAAATATGTGAAGGAAGAAGGGCTTCTTACGATAGAGGAGGCCGTCAGAAAGATGACAAGTATGCCTGCCGAAGTATATCATCTGGCAGGAAAGGGACTTCTAAAACCGAATATGGATGCAGATATTAATGTATTTGAATTGGAGAAAATAAGTACGAAAGCAACCTACCGGGATCCGATTCATATGGCAACCGGTTTTTCCTATATATTTGTAAACGGAGAATTGGCGGTAAGGCAGGACGATTATACAGGCGCGAAGGCCGGAAAGTTTTTAACCCGCAGTTAATTAACTGACCGGATAGAAATAGGTATGGGGATACAACAAAAACACATCTTGGAGGTTAGAATGAAGAATAAGTACAGACAGCATGGATCTGTTTTTGAGTTAAACGGTATACCAAAGTTTAGCCAATTACTTCCGTTATCACTACAGCATTTAGTCGCAATGATTGTCGGTTGCGTGACACCGGCACTTATTGTCTCTGGTGTGGCAGGCTTAAGTCAGGGCGACAGAGTAATACTGGTGCAGGCATCCCTGGTGATTGCAGCCATCTCTACCGTGGTCCAGGTATTTCCCATCGCCGGGAAATTGGGATCAGGCCTGCCGGTTATCCTTGGCGTGAGTTTTGCCTATCTGCCCACATTGCAGGCTATCGCAGGCAGCTATGATATTGCAACCATATTGGGAGCTCAGCTGATTGGCGGTATTTGCGCGGTTATCGTAGGTATTTTTGTAAAGAAGCTCCGAGTTTTGTTTCCGCCTTTAATTACCGGGACCGTGGTATTTACCATCGGATTATCCTTATATCCCACCGCGGTAAATTATATGGCGGGAGGCTTTGGAAGTCCTTCCTACGGTTCCTGGAAGAACTGGGTGGTGGCAATATTCACTCTGGCAGTTGTAACTTTCCTGAATCATTTTGCCAAGGGAATTTTCAAAATTGCGTCGATTTTATTCGGTATTATTGCAGGTTATATAGCGGCACTCTGTCTGGGGATGATTGACTTTGGCAGTGTCGGAGCCGCAAGTTATTTTCAGCTGCCGGGACTGATGCATTTTGGGATAGATTTTGAATTCTCAAGCATCGTGGCAATGTCCATACTCTTTATCATCAATTCCGTTCAGGCCATCGGTGATTTTACAGCCACCACAACAGGCGGTCTGGAGAGGGAGCCTTCCGATACGGAGCTTCAGGGAGGTATCATGGCATATGGTATCACGAATGTCCTGGGTTCCTTTCTGGGGGGGCTGTCAACCGCTACCTACAGCCAGAATGTTGGTATTGTAGCCACTACGAAGGTGGTAAACCGGATGGTGTTCGGACTGGCAGCCCTGCTGATGCTGCTTGCCGGATTAGTACCGAAGTTCTCTGCGCTGTTGACCACGATTCCGCAATGCGTACTCGGAGGGGCTACGATTTCCGTATTTGCCTCCATTGCCATGACGGGCTTAAAGCTGATTTTCCAAGAGCCCTTGAGCTATCGCAGTTCCTCAATTGTAGGACTTTCCGTGGCGCTTGGTATGGGCCTGACTCAAGCAGGCGGGAGTCTGGCACAGTTCCCGGGATGGGTGACTACCATATTCGGAAAATCTCCGGTTGTATTGGCAACCTTGGCGGCAATCCTGTTAAATCAGGTGCTGCCGCTTAAAAATACTACCGGTCAGCCGTAATAGGGCGGCGGAAGTTTTAGCAAGGGAGGGAAGCAAAATCAGTTCAAAAAGCATCGGTATTGTACTTTTAGCGGCAGGCAACAGTACCAGATATCAGGGGATAAAGCTGCTGGATACGATTGATGGCAGGAAGATGTATCTGCATGTATTGGAGCTTATGCAAAAAATGCCTCTGACTCCAAAGGTTATAGTTACACAATATGATGAGATTCTGGATGCTGCACCACAGTATGGTTTTACGCCGGTAATAAACGAGGAGCCGGAGCTGGGAATCTCACTCTCCCTGCAGCTGGGACTTTTAAAAGCGCTGGAGCAGGATCCCATGATGGAGGGCGTTATGTTCGGTGTATGTGATCAGCCCTATCTTCATGCCTCCTCAATTGTAAGATTGGCGGAGAGCTTCCGCAATTCAGACAAAAATATAGCTGCCTTGTCCTACGAGGGAACGGTGGGAAATCCCTGCATTTTCGGAAAGAACTATTATGATGAGCTGCTTTCCTTAACCGGGGATGTCGGAGGAAAGAAAATTATCAGGAAGTACCCTTCCGATGTAGTATTGGTTTCGGCGGAGGATGCCGGGGAATTAATTGATATTGATGAGAGAAGTAATAAGTGAGCAGGAGCCTCATTCATTAGTGTAGATTGTAAGGTTGATTAAGAAAGGAAGGTATCGGAGAATGTATTCAGTTATCATTAACGACAAAGTGTATGAGTCGGAAAAGGATATGGGATTAATGGATTTTCTGCGGGATGAGCTTAAAATCACTTCGGTGAAGAATGGCTGCAAGGAGGGAGCCTGCGGAACCTGTACGGTTATCATTGACGGCAAGACCTATCGTTCCTGCGTGCAAAAGCTCTCAAAGCTGGAGGGAAAAAGGATCCAGACGATTGAAGGCTTTACCGAAAGAGAGCGGGAGGTATTCGGCTATGCTTTTGCACAGGCCGGAGCCGTACAATGCGGCTTCTGTATCCCTGGAATGGTAGTATGCGGCAAATGTCTGATTGACCAGAACCCCGATCCTACCAAAGAAGAAGTCAGATATGCCATTCGTAATAATATGTGTCGTTGTACCGGTTATCTCAAGATCGAGGAGGCTATTTTGCTGGCAGCGAAGATGCTGAGAGAAGGAACCCAGATTCCGGCAGCAGAGCAGGAGGTTCGCATCGGAGAAAAGGTGCACCG
>JAEZFH010000405.1 GCA_023437885.1 Bacillota bacterium
GTGCATTGACAATTTCTATTTTTCCCCGGAGATCTGTGGTAATCACACCGTCGCCGATGGACAGCAGGGTAGCCTTCAGCAGCTCCCGTTCTTCATTCAGGGTCTTCTCCAGCCGCTTAAGTCCGCTGATATTAATCTGCTTTCCGATAATCTGTACCGGCTGGTTATCCTTATCCCACTCCACCACATGTCCAGAAGTAATCACCCACACAATGGAGCCGTTCTTATGCCGGAACCGGATTTGATTATAGATCGGTATCATGCCGTGGCTGGAAATATGCTTCTTTAGGGAAGTCTGTAAGCCAGGAATATCCTCCTCCAATATAAGACTTGCCCATATATCCGGTGTATTCTCGATTTCATTCTCTTCATATCCAAGCATTTTCATATAACCGGGGCTGAAATATACCTTATTATCCTTTAGGTGGTAATCCCAGTAGCCGGAGATATCATCATCCAGAATATGCTCCAGCAATTTCTTTTCTTTTCTGATCTCCTCACGGGAAATTACCTGGGCAGTAATATCGGAGAACAGAGTAGCAAAGGTTCCGGCTGTCACACTGAAGACATTAATTGTATAGTATCTACCGTCTCCATCCGTATAATTATCGATGCAGTACGCTTTCCCCGTCCGTGCCACTCCGGCACAAATTTCAAGCCATCGGGAATTGATTGGTACTTCCAGCCCCCGCCAGGTCTTTCCAATAATCCCGGTAAGCTTCATCACTGCCTCATAGGCCGGATTGGCGTCCAGAATAAGGTAATCATAAGGCTCTTTCCTCTCATCATAGATGATTTCATGGATCGCAAAGCCCTCCTGCATCTTATGAAACAGGCTTTCGAACTTAAGATTGCTCTCAGACAGAAGTGCCTGACTTTCTTTACTCTCTACCAGTGCCTGCTGCAATTCTCTTGTCCTGTCCCTCACCATCTGCTCCAGGTTCCGGTTATAGGACTCCAGCTGTTCCTTCTGCTTCTCAATCTTATCAAAATTATCCTCAATCTTGTCAACCATTGTATTGAAGGCTTCCGTCAGACTGCAGATCTCGTCGATCCCTGAGATCAAGGCTACTTCCTCGTATTCACCACTGGCTACCTGGCCGGCTGCTTTTGCAAGCCGGGTAATGGGCTTGGTAATTCTGCTGCTGAGGAAGACGAGGGCACCGGCAATAATGCCAACTACCAGCAGACTAATCGTATTGATATAATAGGATAGCTGTGACAGCATTTGCTTTATCGGTGACTTATTATATATAATTTCAATGACTTTGCTGCTGTCCGAAAGCTCATCCCAATTCTCACTCAGATCCACATAAATATAGCGCCTGTCCGTTTCTTCATCTTCGATTTCATAATTCTTTTCCTTAATCGCTTTGGATACGACTGCCAGGCTCTCCTTGGTCGGCCCATAGGTCTCCCCGCTGCTTCCCAGCTCATAGCCGAAGATATCAAAGATATGGATTTCCGATACGACGGTGTTGACTTTAATCAGCTCCTGCACCACCTTGACGGGGTCCAGTTCGTTTATCAGGTCCTTCAAATCCCCTTTCTTATAGGCAATCTCCAGGACATATTTATCATCCTCTGTCGCCATATAGGAGAATTTACTGAAATATCCGGTTACAACATCGGTTCTTATGCGCTCATGGTATATCTCATTCAGGAGTCTTATCTGACTGATTTTATTCCCCAGCCTCTTGTCGAATTTCAAAAAATTAAAATTTACGGTATCCGGGACCGTGGATTTGATAATCGTTGTTTTGGCATCAATAATCATAAGCTCATAGCTGGAATTCAGCTGCTCCTTCAGCTCCTCCAGAGATACGGTATCCGCATCCCCTCCTGCTGCCTTAAAGGCTTCCTGAAATTCCTTCATGGCTTTCTCCATTTCAGCCGCCAGGCTCTGATCCAGCATACGGTATCCGGAATCAATTAACTCCATCGATTTTTTTACATTCTGCGCCACAGCTTCCTTCTGCTCCGTGTACCGTTCCAAAATCAGCCTTTTGGCATAACCGGATGCCAATACCGATATGGCCACCAGCGCAATAATTACAACCGGCAATATACTGGCTAATATCCTGTCCTTGAGCTTAAAACTGAAGTTTCTCATTCGTATCATGCCCTCCGGTAAAATCTGTTATCTATGAATACACCTGATCCTGGCTCTGTTGCTCCGGTAGGAGCGGCTTGCAAGCTTACATTTTCTCACTTTTATTAGATCATGAACTTCGTCATGATCTCCAGCTCCAGTCGCATGCTTGCGAGCAAGCTCGCATCATGCTCACTACGCTTTCATTATATCATAGAAAATTATGGAATGTATATTAAATAATTTTTTGTCGAATCAGTTTTTACTGTATATTCAACGAATTATAGCTCCCGCGTTTGCTTAAAAAACAAAAGGGACTATGCCCTCCTTTCAGCCGCAGATCCCTGGCAAGGAAGTCCATAGTCCATATTCTCAGTTTCAGCCTGTAGGAGGCTGTCAAAACAAAAAGCTCTATTCCAGGATACCGCTGGGCTTGTAGAATTCTAACTCAAATACCTTACCTATCAGTCTTCCGGTTGGTTCCTCCAAAGAAAAGGCCACAACCTGATTCGAATTTTGGTTACAGACCATCAGCAGCCTGCCGTCTCCGGATATAATCATATGCCTGGGGTGTTTGCCGCCGCAGGGATAATCCTCCTGCCAAGTTAAAGTTCCGTCCTTGTTTACTTTAAACTGTACAATCGTCTCCGCTCCCCGGTTCGCCCCGTAGAGGAATCTGCCGTCCTTTGAAAAACAGAGCGTGGAGCAATAGCTCTCCCCGGAATAGCCCTCCGGCAGGGTCGACAGCCTCTGAAGCAGCTTCCGGTCCTCCATACGGTATGTAAATATCTCATTGGAATACTCGGTAATCACATACAGGTATTTTTCATCTCCGGAATAGACAGCATGTCTTGGTCCTGCCCCTGCCGGCAGGGAAAGGAACGAAGGCTGGGACGGGTATCCCTGGTCCAGCAGATAGATAATCACCTGATCCAAAGCAATATTCACCGTAAGCAGCTGATCCTCCTTATGATTCAACAGCACACAGTGGGCACGGGTCAGAACCCTGCCATCTGCTGCCTCCTGAACCTCATTATATAATATTTCTCCAAAGCAATCCGCCTTAACACGGACGGAGAAAACAGATCCCGTACCATAGCAGGCACCAAAGAGAGCCCTGTTTTTCGGAGAATAGGCAATGTGGCATAATGCCCCGCCTTCCAGCCTCTTCTGATCCAGCAGTTTACACTCCCTGCCCTCCGGTTTTAGCATATATATTATGGCATAATCGTCATGTTCTGTTACGGCAAACAGATATTCTTCTCCACGGCATAAAAAGCTGGCATTCTCAATCGATGCCTGCCATAATTTCTGATGTCCGCCAAACTCATTTATTAGATATCCGGCTATCGTTTCCTGCGACTGATTACCATAGCCTGAGACAATAATATTTTGCACCATTCCTAATCTCCTCCTGAAGCATTACTTCAAAATTATACTTGCTGAAATGATCTTTTACCGTTTGAATTGATTTTTCACCTGCTTGTAATGGTTTTATTGCTTGTAATGATTTTTATTACTTGTAATGATTTACTTCCGCCTACAGAATCTCATAAAGCTCCTGCAAGCTGCGGATTTCATAATCAATCCGGATCCCGGCATGGCTCTCCAATCGGCCGGGATTATACCAGCAGGTACTGATCCCTGCATTATTGCCGCCCTTCATGTCTGAGGACAGGGAGTCGCCGATAATTATCGTCCTGTCCGGCTCTATACCAGGAATGCGTTCAAAGCAGTAATCAAAATACTCCCTCATGGGCTTTTGATACCCGGTCTCTTCCGATACAAATATTTTCTTCATGTAACGGTCCAGCTTGGAATCACTAAGCCTGCGCAGCTGTGTCGCTGTAACACCGTTGGTCACGATATATAAATCATAATTCGGATAGAGATACTCAATCACCTCGGTTGCTCCCGGTATAATAATATGCTGCTGTCCCAGCAGCTCCTGATACACATCCTCAAAATGAATCCCGTCATCCTCTATCCCGATTTTATCAAATAACAATCCGAACCGGGTATAAATCACTGTATTGCGGTCCATAAGCCCCTGCTCGTACTGCTTCCACAATCCCATATTTATCTCCTCATAAAGCTTACGGATCTCATCATTCAAGGGATAGCCAAATTGCTGAAAGGCTAAATCAAGCGCTGCCCTCTCGCTGGCATCAAAATCAAACAGCGTATTGTCCGCATCAAAAAGCAAGGTTTGAAACTTCTGCATTCTTTTGTCCTTTCTTGTCATTGATTTTTACTTCCAGTATAACCGTAAGCTCCGGTTCCGTAAAGGATATTTTGTCCCGGTATCAGCAAATTCGGGGCAGGCCTTCCCCGTAAAGAAGCTCAATTCTGCGGCTGCCCCCCAGGCGGGTGGTCATAGATACCTTGCTGCCCTCGGTTATCCCTCCGATGATTACTGCATTCTTGCCATACCTGCATCTCCTCATTGCTGCCAATGCCTGCTCTGCCTTCGCTTTGGGGACAACTGCAAGCAGCTTCCCTTCATTGGCCATATACAGCGGGTCCAGTCCCAGAATATCACAAAAGCCCCGGAGCTCAGTGCTGACCGGGAGTGCCTCTTCTCTGATTACCACTCCGCAGGAGGAGCCCGTTGTTATTTCATTCAAGATTGTGGCTAAGCCACCTCGGGTAATGTCACGCATAAAATGAACGGGCACTCCATCTTTCAGAAATTCTCTCAGAATACCTGTTAAAGGAGCGCAGTCGCTTTGAATCTGATTCTCTATTCCCATGCGCTGCGACATAATCGCCGCATGATGCTCTCCCAAAG
>JAEZFH010000415.1 GCA_023437885.1 Bacillota bacterium
GAGTGGGTGTGGGTGTTGGTGTCGATGTCGGTACAGGCTTACTGTCGGTTATATTGATTGTAAGCTTTTGATTTTCACCGGCACTGAATACAAAGGTTAATTCCCCTTTGTCACCCGGCATTGATAAAATATATTCTTTTTTAATAGTAACCACGTTTCCCATAATGGTATAATCTGTGCCCTTTTGAAGTTCTGTCTGACCGTTTTTCACTGCTTTAAGTGTGTTTTGGTTCCATGTTATTGAAACTTGTATATCCTCTGCTTTATATCTGTCAAAGCCGGCTGCTGCAGGGGTAATAACTGAATTTGACGGATTGTCTCCCTGGTATGTGAAGGAAGCAGTCAATTCAGATAAGCCTTCTCCCCAAACTCTTACAACATAGCTCTCACCATTTGCGGCATCCGGGATCGGAAAGCTGAAAGAAATAAGTCCGCCTGCTCCAACCTTTCCCTGATCCAAATATTTAATATTTTTTTGGGAATCAGAAGCAAGTATCATTATTCTCTGTCCCTCAGAGGCTGAGCAGTCCCCTGTTACCGTTACTATTTTTGTTTCACTGTCTATTTTGGCATTTAACATATTTTCTGCCGCTCTTACATTAGTAAATGAAAAACTAAATAGAATTAATATGGATAATATACCAGCTATTAATTTTTTCTTGCTCATATGCTTACCTCCTGTTAAAATCCCCGGCAGTGTTTGCTGCCGGGGTATCCGTTGTCAGCAACGTGTGAATTTTAAATTAATTTAGAACGATAGGGTCAGATATCGGTGTATAGTTGATATCCTCATAAATCCCCATATAGTCTTTCGCATTGAGCACAAACAATTTGATCTGCGCCACATCTTTGGAAGCCAGCATACCCAGCTCAAAACCGGTATTTTCAAAAGGATTAACTACACTATAACTGCTTGATGATGTCAGCATCGCACCATATTTGTCATAGGATACTGCAACCACTGTCAGGCTCTTCGCAGTCAGCTGATTGCTGGTCACGTCCACATATGCATTGACATATTTTCCGGCACCCTCTTCCATGGAAGAAATTGTGCTTTCTATAGCATCTCCGCCGCTGATTTCAGTCACCTTAAAACTTGAGGAAATTTCATATTCAGGCTGATCCGAGGCCATAAGTAATTTTACCTCCTGCTCACTTAAAGCCTTTCTGAAAATGGCCATTTCATCAATTTCACCCTTAACCGGATATTTTTTATTTCCATCGGCTCCGATGATTGTAGGCAAACCTGTATCAATGCTTTTTCCGTTAATTGCAGATATATCAGTAACACTGGCTTTCTTTCCGTCAACATATATCGTTACCTGGCCTTTGCTTCTATCCACCGAAACTGCTACATAGTGCCACAAGTCATCAGCAATCCTTGTTCCTCTCACATCATATCTTTTCTCGCCTTGTGAGGCTATATTAAACCACAGATTGGAACGGTTCCCGTTATCATGGCCAACAACCCATCCTGAGTTGGCACCGCTGCCCCAGTCCTTATTGGAAATAAAAGAGGTATCCTCACTTGGTGCTGTACTTTTTTCCCAGAAGGCAAAGGAGAAGCTATCCTGTCCGTAGGTGATATCTCCCAGTGAGATATAATTACTGCCACTAAGCTTTAGCGCCTTTCCTCTTTTGCCCTCAGCATATTCCATTGTGCCTGAGGATTGGGTATTAATTTTGTCTGTCAAATCCGAATTATGACCGTTAAAGCTTAAATACGCAATAAGGCTTTCTTTCAGAGAAGCATCCAGAAAATCCAAGTTATCCTTCTGATCGCTTTCCTTCGTTTTTACTTGAACAGCGATCGCGTCACTCTCGTTCTCTTCTTCATCCATTGCCGTAATTTTAATGGTATACTCCGTTCCCGATTTTAATGCGGTTAGTTGATACCGGTTGATATCTCCTGCTACTGTATCAATCAAAGTATTGCCGGCATATATTCTATATTTCTCTACCTTCACATTATCACTGGCTAGAGTCCACTCTAAGAAAGCTGCGTTTTCAGTTAATTCTGAAACCGTAATCTTTGCAGCCTTATCCCATGCAGGCTGTTCAAGATCCACCGGCAAAAACTCCTTCGTGACTGGATAATCAACGGTATGCACTGCTGTTTCAATCCAGCTGTTATCGGCAAACTCTCTTCCTCTCACTACCACCTTATTGTCATAGACTTCAATATATAATCCCTGGCTGCCCGCAGCGCCTCCATAGGTTATTGCATCTTCCATGTAATAAGTTCCGCCGGTATTAAACATGGTGCAATATTTCTCATCGTATACGAAGCTGGTTTGAAGAGTATAGTGTGTATGTCCGCTGAAAAATAATGCCTGCGGATATTTTCCCAAAAGCTTTCTTAGTCTTACCTGCTGTATCACCCAGTCTGTTTTTTCCCAGCGTTCTGTGCCTTGCAGCAAGCCATATAACGGCTGATGTAAAAATAGAAATACCGGCTTATCTTCCGGTGCGTTCTCCAGCTCATTTTCCAGCCAGGTGAATTGTTCTTCCGATAGATATGCAGCATCCTTAAGATTCTGCTCGCTGCCAAGGAAGAGGAATATATAACCGCCGATTTCTTCTTTATAATAGATCCCCGGCATATTCGTTTTCGCCTTGAACCTGTCAAATGCCTCTGCGCCCATATATCTTACATCATGATTTCCTGTTACATAATACATAGATGGATGGGAATTGCTTGCCAAGATGCTGTTTAATGCATCATATTCACTATCCTTTCCTCCATCGGTAATATCACCTGTAATTACAAGTGCCTGACTGTCCGTATCTGCTGCCTGTATGTCTTTTAATGCTCTGATAAAATTAGAGGTCGCTTTATCCGAGCTCTCTGATTTAGAGATATGGATATCACTTAAAACCTGAAAGCTCATTTTTACGCCCTTAAAGGTTCTTATGGCTTGATACAGGGTCTTTACCGCTTCATCCACTGCTGTCTGATCCGCTGCAGCATTCCCCAGCACCGTATCGGAATTTACGATCGCTACCTGAAGAGCCTCCTTCTTAGCCGCCTCAGCACCAGCAGAATTGTTATAAAGATTTTGCGCTTCGCTTATGACCTTGTTCAGCTGGATCTTGTCTGCCATAATCGGTCCTTCGATATAGTACCCATACAGTTTTGCTGCCTCGTCCGCGGTTAATGCCCTATCAAACAATGCAAATTCGTCAAAATCAGCCTTAATCAAAGCCTTCCCGCCATCGCTGCCACCAAGCACCGTAGCAAAACCAGTGTCTATGGAGTTTGTTCCCGTTCCTGCTATGCTCGCGCTTTTTGCAAGCGTTCCGTCAATATAGACGGATAGATTACCGGTGCTCCTGTCTACCGCTCCAATAATATGGTGCCAGGTATCATCTGCAACTTTAAGCTTTGGATCTGCGGCATCTCTCACATCAACTCTTCCCGGAGCAATGTTAAACCACAGGGTCGAACGGCTTCCGTTAACATCAGTCTTATCATCAATCGTAAATGCATATCCGGCCGCACTGCCGCTGCCGGTCCAATCCTTATTGGACAGAAAGGCGATGTCTCCCGACCCGCCGGGAGCTGTTTTTTCCCAAAAGGCAAAGGTAAAGCTGTTCTGCCCGTAAGTCTGTTTTCCCAAGGATAGATAGCCATTTCCGTCCAGGCGAAGTGCTCTCCCTCTTTTACCATCAATATATTGGATTGCTCCGGAAGTTACCGTGGTTATTCTGCCGGTAATATCGTTGGAGTTATCCTCATTAAAGCTTACATATGTCCGGAGGCTGTTTTTCAGACTGTCCTCCATAAAGTCCAGATTATCGGCAGGACCGGCAAATAACGCATAGTCTTCCGGTATGAAAGCTGTCTCCTGCTGCACGGCCTCTGTGCCGTCAGCTCCTTCTAGCTCTGCCACTCCCGCATCAGATGCTTCCGGCTCTGCCGGAGCAATTTGACTCTCCTGATTTATTGCCTCTTTATCAGCCGCATGAACCTGTCCCAGCAAAGACCCTGTCCCCAAGAATCGGGTCAGCATCATTGCCGTTAAGATTAACAGCGCAACGCTCTTCTTAACTGTTTTGTATCTGAATTTATTCATCAATATGATCTCTCCTTATAAAATCAAATTTTAGATATTTCCCAGGAGCCTGTTTACTGTCTTATGCAACCCGGCAGGCTGCTGCCGGATCACAGAAAGACATTTTTATTTATTCAAGTACCACCGGATCAGATACCGGCTTGTATTTCATATCCGCATGTAAACCTTTATATTCTTTTCCAGCCAATACAAAGACCTTGATAGCTGCTACCTTTTCAGAAGCCAGTATTCCCGCCTTAAGAGTACCTCTTTCTCCTACTCCTATTACCTTATGGCTGGCAGTAGAATTAAGCATTGCCCCTGATTTATCATAGGAAACCGCAATGATCACCGTATCGATGGCTTCCACATGTTTGTTAACCGCGTTGACATTGATATTTATATATTTTCCTGCATTTCCGGAAAGAGAGGTTATCTCCCTGCTGACAGGCTGGCCATTTTCGCTGTCGGTTACTGTAAACTTGGCAGTTACGTTCACAAGATTATCGGATACTGTGTCTTTTTGATATATTTCCACATTATCGATAATATAGGTATTTCCTCTCTGCGAAACAAATCCCACCGGACCGGCAATGTCTGGTACTGTTTTAAGTGTTGTACTGAAAATTTGCTTTCCGTCAACCCACAGGGTGATTGCATTGCCTTGAACCTGAACCTTCATATGTACCGTTTCGCCATAGCCGAAGCTTGGACCCGCATAAGTACTTGAC
>JAEZFH010000485.1 GCA_023437885.1 Bacillota bacterium
CGATTGCTCTCAGGCCGGTGAGCTGTGTAATCTCCCCCGGCTCTGTGGTGAAATCCTCAAAGAAGGGTGGATTCCGGATATAAGTGGAAGCTTCCGGTGAGTCATAAAGCATTCCGTCTGCTCCGGAGATCTCATTCCACTGCTCACTCTCAAAAATGGATTGATATACCTCAGAGAACAACGCGGGATTTACATGATCCGCAACCGCCCGGGCAATCTCCTCCTGGGACGGCCAGATATCCTTCAAATATACTTCCTTGCCGTCGGTTCCAACTCCCAAGGGTTCCCTGATTAAATCAATATTCATCGTACCGGCCAGGGCATAAGCGACCACCAGGGGCGGTGATGCCAGATAATTTGCTTTCACCTGAGCATGGATCCGGCCTTCGAAGTTACGGTTGCCGGATAATACGGAGGTAACCAGCAAATCCTGCTCCTTCACCAGCTCTGCGATCTCCGGAAGCAGCGGTCCGGAATTGCCGATACAGGTTGCACAGCCATAACCTACGATCTGAAAGCCCAGCTGATCCAGATAAGCCTGCAGGCCTGCCGCCTTCAGGTAGCCGGTAACAACCTTGGAGCCGGGTGCAAGAGAGGTCTTTACATGAGCCGGTACCCGAAGACCATGCTCTACCGCCTTCCGCGCAAGAATACCGGCCCCAAGCATGACACAGGGATTGGAGGTATTCGTGCAGGAGGTAATGGATGCAATAACCACGGAGCCGGTCTTCATCACCGAACTTCTCCCATCCTTCAACCGAAGCTCTGCTCTTTTCGCA
Organism: Bacillota bacterium; assembly: GCA_023437885.1. Taxonomy (GTDB): domain Bacteria; phylum Bacillota; class Clostridia; order Lachnospirales; family Lachnospiraceae; genus Mobilitalea. The sequence continues at coordinate 780 of JAEZFH010000485.1, forward strand.
AATTCGCTCTCCGGTAAACCATGTCCCTGGTTCCCCTTCGGTGCGGTGACGGATTCCAAAAATCTGTCCTTCATCTGCTCCAACGGAATAAGGTCCTGCGGGCGTTTCGGCCCGGCCAGAGCAGCAGTTACCGATGCCAGATCCAGGGTCAGTACCTCGGAGTAACGCGGTTCTTCCCTGTATTCATTGAACATACCGTTTTCTTTTAGGTAGGTTTCCGCCAGCACCACCTGCTCTTCATCCCTGCCCGTCAGCCGCATAAAAGCTACCGCAGTATCATCTACCGGGAAGAAGCCACAGGTGGCACCATCTTCCGGAGCCATATTGGCAATTGTAGCCCGGTCTGCCAGAGAAAGGTGCTTCACGCCTTCCCCGAAATACTCCACAAATTTATCGACAACTCCCCGGTCACGAAGCAGCTTGGTCAATCTCAGTGTTAAATCCGTTGCGGTCACGCCGGCAGGCAGCTCACCCACCAGACGTACTCCGATAACCTCAGGCATGGGAAGATAGGAAGGCTGCCCCAGCATCCCGGCCTCGGCTTCAATCCCGCCGACACCCCAGCCCAGAACTCCAAGCCCATTAATCATCGTAGTGTGGGAATCGGTGCCCACCAGGGTATCCGGATAGACATAGGTTCTGTCTCCGGTCGTCTTCTCAAGCACCACCTTAGCCAGATACTCCAGGTTTACCTGGTGTACGATCCCATTAGCCGGAGGTACCACCGAAAAATGATCGAAGGCTTTCTTCGCCCAGCTTAGGAACTGGTATCTCTCCCTGTTACGCTCGAATTCCAGCCTGCTGTTCTCATAAAGGGCATCCGAAGTACCATAGCAGTCAACCTGTACCGAATGGTCTATCACAAGATCCACTGCTACCTCGGGATTGATCTGATCGATATAAGCAGCCCTCTCCGGCGCTGTCTTCCCCAGTCCTTTGGCCAGCCCATCCATTGCTGCCCGCATGGAGGCCAGATCCAGTACTGCCGGAACTCCGGTAAAATCCTGCAGAATTACTCTGGCCGGCTTAAAGGGCACTTCCTTCGGGCTGATTTCCAGCTTCTGCGTCCGCTCCTTACCCCAGTCTGCAAGACCTAGTACATGTTCCTCTTTTATGATATATCCGTCCTGCTGTCTCAGCACCGATTCCAGCAATACCTTGATGGAATAGGGCAGGGACTTAATCTCATAGCCTTCCTCCTCCAGAGATTGCAGGGAATAGTAGTAATAAGTTTTTTGATTAATTTGCAGCTGCCTTAAGGCTCTGTCTTTCAAGCTTTTCATAGTTACCTCCATTCCGGCGCACTGTGCTATCACAGAAGTTAATGAAATGCTGCTTTTCTTCTGCTTATTGCGCCTTTCCAAGTGGTTGCGGGTCCATACTGAATGTTCCTTCTGAATAGTCATTTACAGTTGTTTTCTTATAAATACCATGTGCTTATCATCTGATTCCTCCGGCATATAACCAAATCCCAGCCGGTTAAAGTCCCTTATTTCGTCAAGCTCTTCTATCTTATGCTCCGCCATATAGCGAACCATCTCGCCCCGTGCCATCTTCGCATAGGTTCCCTTGGTAGTGATTTTTCCCCTCTGGTATTCGCCGAAGATGCAGGTCACCAACTTCCTATTCCTTCCCAAGTATTCCTCAATACATCTGCTGTATTCCTTTGAAGCAAGATTCAATACGACATCCGTATCCTCGAATACTTTACGGCAAATGCCGTCACCCCAATACTCATATAAATCCTTGAAGCCGGAAAGCTTTACAGCCGCCTGCATCTCCAGACGGTATGGAACAACACCATCCAAAGGCCGGAGCAAGCCATAAAAGCCGGACAGAATATATAGATGCCTGTCCACATAATCCCAATGCTCGGTTTCGAACACCCTCGGAGCCATATATTGAAATTGAATTCCTTCATATGCAATTAAAGCAGGCGTCAGGTGCTTCGTCAACTCCATCTTCGTAAGCCGCTCATAATTTGTCCAGGCTATCTTCTCATTGCATTTCCAAAGCTCCTTCAGCTCATGAAATTCAAGCCCCCGCAGATATTTCATCAATTCGGCAGTTCTATTCAAAAAACATGGCATTGAGACAGTTTCATATTCCAAGTCAATATTCATCTTCTTTGCCGGTGATATTACAATTTTCAAAACTTCTCCTCCGTAATAATCTTCTATCCTCTTCCTGTGAATGTATAAGTACTACGTATTCAACATATCATATACCTCGTTCATGACCTTACGCTCCGATTGCATGCTTGCAAGCAAACTCGCGCCATGCTCACAGTAATTTCATTCTATCATGAATAAAAACATTTATGATTTTCGGCCCTAATCGGAAAGCACATGATTTCTTTCATTTTCTCACTATTCTTTCATTATATCACATGCGGTTGTATTAAGGAAGTTCTCACAAAGGATAACATTTTACCCTTTATGTACAACCCATGAATCACAAGGGCCTGACCAAAATAACGGCCAGACCCCTTTATGATGAATTATTTGCATACAACTGCGGGCTTATTGATTCAGAAACCATAGTTGAAAATGTGCTCTATAAAAATCCTTGTAAACAGGTATTATGTAAATGAGTGAAACCCCAAAAGCAGGGTTTGTCATTATATCCATCTGTCAGCAATCTCCGGCATAGTAATAAACAATGCTCATGTAATCTTTGGGATCCGGAACCTCCAGAGAAAGCGGCAGGCAATTTTTATTTTCCTTGTACTTCTGTAATAACTCCTTCTGAACTCCGTATTGCTTGTTGATATTTTCTTTTCTTCCATCCGGAGATAGCAAATTAACCGCACCACCGCACGTATTTACTGTCTGAAAAAATTCTTTCATATTTAAGATATTCAATTTTATCACTTCAAACCCTCCATTCAAAATCAGTGGTTATGTGATGACTGCAATGAAATTGCGGATTGCCCTATCACCTTTACTAGTATCATTATAGTGCAACCTTTTTTGAAAGAATATCTTATTTCTGCCTTTATATATCATTATCCTGCCATCTATGGCGGTATTCGATCGGCGTACAGCCAAAATACTCCCGAAAAACTTTCCCAAAATAGCTGCTGCTTCCCAGTCCGCAGGCATGACTGATAAACGTAATCGTTTCCAGGCTTTTAGCCAGCATATGGCATGCCATTTGCAGCCGGTAACTTTTTATATATTCTACAGGTGTCATGTGCAGGCAATTATGGAATTCCCGGAAGCACTCCCGCTCGCTGGAAAAAGCGGCGGCGGCAAGCTCTGCAATTGAAATTTTTTCTGCATAATGCTCATGTATATAGATCATCATCAATTTTATTTTATCATTCGTTTTGCCATAGTCCCTCTTTTCTTCCAGCCCAGAGCGCGACATGGCAAGAAGCTGAAGCCATAGATC
>JAEZFH010000517.1 GCA_023437885.1 Bacillota bacterium
ACGAACACTGTCAAGTCAAGTTAATTCTCTAACACTTTAGGCGCTGGCCGGTAACTTAGGCTTATAGCCTTAGTGCAAACCACCCGTTGGACGGGTGGTTATGATTGAACTACTTGCCACTTTTGCCGGCAATATACCGCCCAATAACTACATTTGCGCCTGCATGTTATACAAATGGGCATAGGTTCCGCCCGCAGCCAATAATTCCTCGTGTGTTCCTACCTCGCCGATACCATCGTCGGTCAACACCAGGATCCTTTTAGCGTTCCTTACGGTTGAAAGGCGATGGGCTATCACGAAGGTGGTGCGGTTTTGAGTCAGGCTTTCCAGCGAATCCTTGATGACCTTCTCGCTTTCGTTGTCCAAAGCGCTTGTAGCCTCATCAAAGATCAGAACCGGTGGGTTTTTCAGGAAAACCCTCGCAATACTGAGCCGCTGCTTCTGTCCACCCGAGAGCTTGATGCCCCGCTGGCCTATCTCGGTGTTATACCCGTAGGGCAACTTCATTATAAATTCATCGGCATTGGCCCTGACCGCAGCTTCGACAATTTCCTCCTCGCTTGCGCCGGGCTTTCCGTAGCATATATTTTCAAGTATCGTTCCAGAAAACAGGTAAACCTCCTGCTGTACAACGCCCACGCTTCTTCTCAGGGAATCGAGCTTGATATCCTTTACGTTTGTCCCGTCTAGCAGCACTTCCCCGCCGCACACCTCGTAAAATCTTGGGATAAGCGAGCATAAGGTTGTTTTTCCCACACCCGAGGAACCTACCAGCGCCACATACTCCCCGGCCTTTATATCAAGGCACAGGTTTTTAAGCACATAATCATGGTTCTCATGGTAGCTGAACGCTACATTTTTAAACTCTAAGTTTCCTTTAACATCCTTTAGTTCGATTGCCCCCGGCGAATCCTTGATTTCCGGTTCCACCTCCAGAATTTCGATAAACCTTTCGAAGGAGGCGATTCCCTCCTGGTATTGGCTGACAACATGGTTCAACGATTTTACCGGTTCAACCAGATTGCCTATATACAATATAAAGGTGAGCAAATCGGCAAGGTCAAGGGATGCATTGGTTATAGCCACTCCCCCGAAAACGATGACGGCAATCATAATAAGCTGCACAAAAGTATCCATGCCGTTATAGAGATAGGCCTCGTTCCTGTAAATACTTTTTCTACTCTCAAGAAAGCGGTTATTCTCCCGGGCGAATTTCTGCTTCTCAATTTCTTCGTTTACAAATGATTTCACTACCCTGATACCTGAAAGGTTGTCTTCAACCTGCGCATTTATGTCGGCTATTCTTTCCCGGTTGGTTTTATATGATATACGCAGCTTCTTGTTAATGTAAGACGAGAAGATAGCCATAAAAGGCATAAACATAAAAACCACAAGGGTAAGCTTTACATTGATGCTCATAAGGATAGCAAACGCTCCGATGAACTTGATGGAATGTATCACATAATCCTCGGGAGCGTGATGGTAGAATTCTGACAATGAAAGCAAGTCATTGGTGATTCTCGACATCAGCCTTCCGGTCCTTTGTTCATCGTAAAAACTGAAGGGCAGCTTCTGATAATGTTCGAACAATTCGCTGCGCAGGTCGCCTTCCATCATGGCTCCCATTGCATGCCCCCTGTAATCGACATAAAAGCCACACAGCAGCTGTAAAACAGCCAAGCCCAGCATTACGGCGCCAATCTTGAAAATTTCTTCAAGGGCGTTGGCCATTCTCCCCTCCAACACCGTCTTGGTGATATACCTTGTAAGTAAGGGAAATATGAGCGTAATTGCTGCCGCTATAATTGCGCATAGCATGACAGACAAAAACAAACCTAAATACGGCTTGTAGTAGGAAAAAAACTTCTTAAGTTTTGAATTCACAGATTCTCCTCCATTTATGCTGGAGGGCTAGATTATTGAACCCTCCAAAAATTTATTTGCTTTTACTTCGATAGTTCTTTTCATTAGAAACACCCTTTCTGTAAATAAATTTTTGTGCTGGGCACATGAGTTGACAATTTGATTTTAATAGATGGTAGCGCCTTAAACAAGACCGTATTTAGTTATACTCGATTTTTCCATAGGGGCTTCACTAACTCAAAGTATTAACTCATGCACCTTATTCTGCATCAAATTTGTATTAATAAGGCTATTTGGGTCATGGGATGGCATGTTAATAGAATTTGCGAAAGTGATATAAAAGCCGATGTAATGAAATGAGCATCACAAATTAACCAAATATATGTCTCGCATATTAGCAGGTAAAATTGTATCGAATAAAGCTTTCAAGAGGATAATTGCTTTTGAAGGTTTTATTCGATACAATTCACTTGGCTTGTGAAGCTATATTCAGGCAAATTTAACTCAAAAAACCTGTAATAGGTTGCGGTTTCAAAAATATACCCCGCCGCCAAGGGGATACCAGAGGGGTACGACACCTTTATTACCCACTCAAGGCATGTGGAGACAGTAGTATTGATGTCAAGGGTGGCAAAATAGAGAGATTGATAAGGATTGATACAAGTGGATTAAAAATCAAAATCAATTTGCATGAATAAAGGGTTTCCGTGCACTGGGCTTTTCGCAGAAGAGTTCTCGCGGAGAGTATCAATGTCGGAAATCCGAATTTTTATATTTGGGAGAGCATATCAATGTCTAGAAATTGATAGGGTTGAGTTGACAGATTAGAATAGAATTCATATCTAATTCTCATCAAGAAGTGGCATTTATTTCTAGGGCACAAAATTTTTTACGCTACCTGCTTTTCTGTAACTGTCACCTGTATCGAACCGGAGTTGTCACTTGCGCTAGTTTGTGCGTCTGCCATATAAAAAACAAATGGAGCACCGGTACCAGGAATCTCAATGCGATAGATGTGTGCTGGATTATAGGGAATATGACTACCGGAGATTTCCATCATGCCTTTGTCGTCGATACGTAGTTGTTGCCAAGGCTCTCCATTTTCACCACACCTCCATTTAGCATAACACCAGACTGCATCTACACCATCTGTCTTACCAGACCAGTCACTGACGAATCCAGAAGCTTCGATAGTATAGATAGCTCCTACCTTAGTTGCGAATGAAGTGCTTACTTTCGTTGGTTCAGTGTTGGGTACTGTCAAAGTTTCCGTTCTGGACGGTGTCACAGCTGCAAATATATCTTTAAATTTTTCACTTGGCCGTCCTTGCTCATATATGTTTTTTATCTTATTGCTATCAACATCGAATCCAAACCATTTTTTTAGTACATTTATATCAACAGGATATTTTTTGCCTTTCAAGGCATTAGCTTCTGCAGTTAAAAATGCATTCCATCTCGTTTTTAATTGTTCTTTACTAAGTGTATCCTTTTGTTTTTCCATTATATTCAAGATGCTAAGAGCATTTTTTATTATTTCTGCCATATACTCTACATTACGTTCATCATAATCAGGATTTGGAATACGCCCAAAATCTCCGTTTATATCTTCTATACGATGTACTGTTTCATGCCAAAGTGATTCTGCCAAATTATAACCTGAATTATGGAAACTAACATTTGCTGGATCCTCTATCACTTTGATTGTAAGCGTGTTCGGGTCATATAAGGCGAGATCTTTACCTGCAATACTGGGATCTACTACTATTTTTACACTATCTATTGCATTCCGAAATTTTTGAAGATCACCTAAAGATATAGCCTTAGAAAATTCAGTTCCATTATATTGCTCAATAAACTGCTTTATAAGGTTATAAGCACTATCTTTAATATTTGTTTCATATATATGAACGCTGTTAGTTGGATAAAAAGATTGATAAGTTCTTTGCATGGTTTGATACGGTATATACTGTGGTTTATAATAACCGGAGTTTAATGGACTATATTGCAGTTCACTAGGATATTGTTTTGATTGATTTAGTCCATTTAAATAAGGATAATTGTACGATTGATAAAAACAACTTTGTAGTGTATTAGGGTAATGATATGATTTATTAACCCTGCTCTGTGGAACGTAATAATTGTCATTATTATATGATGGATATGGATTCGGCTGATTATTCATATTAAATTAATATCTCCAACAATCTCATTTATCTGATATAATATATTCATACAAAACACAAACGGTGAAACGGTTACTTTCGATATGTTCCCTCGGACGGACGGTTGACAGACCAGAGAATAGATTTGGATGAGGCTGCAAAAACCATATTAGATGAAAAACTAAGAATTGTTCAGGGGCAGTTAAGTAGACAGAAGGAGATAGAGCTTATTTTTTTTCGGCCGGATGAAATGAGGGCAGGTGGGGCTTATATCTCTATGATGGGTATTGTAAAGAAAATAGAAGGATATGAACGTGTTGTGATCATGCAGGACGGAACAAGGATTCCAATAGAGGAGATTGTAGATATTACAGGTGAAATGTTTTAAGGTGTAGATGATTTTTATGCATAATCAAACTGTCAACTACACATGTATATTTTCTCCGATTATATTTTCTGCCAAGGGATCACTATGTCCTGTAGACTTCATTTTTGTCTAACATATGGTATAGTATAAAAAATTCTTATTCTTTGGTTGAGAGAGAGCATCTTCAATATGCTGGTTACCTAGACTCACATCATCTTATTTCTAAAATAAGGACATATCATAGATAGAAGGGATTTTATTTAATAAGAACATAGAAATCGGAATTATGATAGATACTCCGGCAGCAGCGTTGCTGGGTCATCAGCTGGCAAAAGAGGTGGGGATATACAATAGCTGCAAGGGAATGGAATGGTAGGCAGGGTGATCTGGTTTTAACTGATCACCCTGCCTGTTAAAAAGGAAAAAGAACTGTATTTTAGTCCTTTGATTATGCTTGACAATAAGTTTGGCATATGTTACATATATCATATATTACGATAGTCGTAAAATTCGAAAGAAGAAATAATGAACATAAAAGAAAGTATACAAGTTAGAAAATCGGTGAGAAAGTATAAGGATACCTATGTTGAAAGCAATATTCTAAAAGAAATACAGAAGGATTTGGAGAATTATACATCAAAATTCGGAACTTCCAGGGTGAGATTTGAAATCTTGACAGCAGAAGATGAAACAAAAGTTGCAAAACTAGGTTTTTTATGGGGAGCTGGTAAGATTAACGCAGCTTATTGCATAATTGGAATATGTGAAAATGATCAAGGAATGCAAGAACTAGGATTTGCATTGGAACAAGAAGTGCTGAAGCTTACATCAGCTGGATATGGAACTTGCTGGCTAGGTACGTTTGACAGAAAGGCATTGAATTTAAAATTAAATATTAAGGAAAAAGAACAGATTGGTGTGGCAATAGCATTTGGCGTAGAGCTGGATGGAAGATTTTTAAATAATAGTTTTAGAAAGATAGCTGGAAGCACAAAAAGGAAGGATATTAAAGAGATCTGGATGAATTACCCTGAAGTGAAAGCGGATTAAGAGATCGCCTTGTTAGTAAAAATGTCTATTTTAGCACCATCATCAAATAATGGGCAACCAGTAAGAATGATTATTAAAGAGAAAAGAGCAGATTTTTTTCTGATAGGTAACAGTAGAATTGATGCTGGAATTTTTATGTCGCATTTCTATCTATGTGCAAGTGAAATCAGTGATACTGTTGATATTTCGATTGAGCACCACCCACTAGAATGCTATAATCAAGAAAAGGCAACAAAATATGTAGCAAGTATATTTTTTTAGAAGGGAAAAAGTATGAGTAGTAAAAATGAGAATTCGGAGCAGCTGGCGCAGATATGGCACAAAATAATGATTAGTGGCGATATAGTGGTGCGTACAGAGAAATTAAAAGGTGCATCGGTAATTGATGTAAATATACTTAGATTATTAGAAGAAAATGAAACAATGATATTGAAAGAGATTGGCGCTAAGCTTTCAGTTAGCCCAAGTACATTGAGTAGTGCAATTAAGAGAATGGAAAAGAGCGGACTGATTGAGAGAGTTATTTGTAAGGAAGATTTAAGATCTTATTTTATAATAATGACTGATTATGGTAAACTGGCTATTAATGAGCATAATGAACTAGAACTAAAGATCATGGATATGTTGCTTGGTCGTTTGGATTCGGAAAACGAGAGGAAAGAATTTCTAAAGATGTTAAAAAAACTGATAGGATAGAAAATGTTGATGATAATAAATATGATCATAAATTACAAAGATTAATAGAATACTAAGCAGTAAAATTAAGAAATCTTCCCTGGCGGCTGGAGAATTGCATCTGGTGACAGTAGGTAGCGTTATGGAACATATCAGTTATTTCATTCGTCTAATCATAAACGAATAAAGAAAGGGGAGTTTCTATGAATTTTGGTTTCATATTGATTTTAATATCCATAGCAGCGATTATTATAACTTTCATATTAAATCTATTGTTTAAAAGAATAAGATATGTGAAATATATACCCGCAATTGTATTGTTTCCTTTTATGATATACAATTTTATTACCATGTATAGTGTGACAAACGAGAGCTTTGAGTCATTAGGCAGATTGATAATGGGAATCTTATTGCTAGCTGCATGCGCAAGTTCTCTTATTGCTTCGATCGCTTTTGATATTACTCATAGAATTAACGGTCGAAAGAAATAAGCTATATATTTTCTCCGATTATTTATATGAGGGATTTAAACTCTTGTTATTAGATGGAGATGAAGAATTTATCATATACTCAGTAGCTGCTGGTAAAAAGAAAAGTAAATAGTGATGCTGACTTGATGTTAATGTCAAAAAGTAGAATTCTGAACTATGGCGAACCCACGATATCGTAACGATGAATATTATAAAAATATAATGGATGTGAAATATGATGATATTCGAAAAGATCAAACAAGAAATTATGGCTGACCCAATGAACGAATCTTATACAAAAATGGGAATCCCACCACTATTTAAAGCTTCTGTAGATGCTCGCATTTCCATAGTTGGACAAGCACCGGGACGTAAAGCAGAAGCAACTCAATTATTTTGGAATGATTTAAGCGGTGACCGATTAAGAGAGTGGATGGGAGTATCTCGCGAGATATTTTATAATACGAATCGTATCGCTCATTTGCCTATGGATTTCTATTATCCAGGAAAAGCGAAAACCGGCGATGTCCCACCTAGAAAAGGCTTTGCAGAAAAATGGCATCCACGTTTACTGGATAGGATGCCAAATATTGAAATCATAATTTTAATCGGCAGCTATGCACAGAAATATTATTTAAATAAAAGACGGGAGAAAAGTTTAACTGAAATAGTGAGAAATTTTCAAAAATATTTACCGGAATATTTTCCGTTGGTTCATCCTTCTCCTTTAAATCTTGGCTGGTTGAAGCAAAATCCATGGTTTGAAAATGATGTTTTACCTGTTCTAAAAGAAATGGTGGATAAGAACTTATAAGGAATCATTAACTAATTTAATGGTAGTACCAGTGACATCAATTCCTTCAACTCGAGGCATACGAAAGTTGTAGTCCTGTTGCAATATTACGGACACTAATAATTGAAAATAAATAATAAACAATGAGCGTAAGAGCGATTTGCTTTTGCGCTCTTTTTTCTTTGAAAGAAAGAATGCTGATGAAACAGAGTGTTACTATATAACGAATAGTGATCCTGCATTATTACTGCAGATATCGTCAAGATTTTTTAGCAAAATCATAATTAGCCTTACTGCAGAAGTATTTGATAAGGTTCAGGAAGAAATATCTAGATGTGCGAGGTTAGTTCGAAAAGAAGATTTTTCCACAGGAATGGGTCACAGGATAAAAGGTCATTCCAGAATGACTAAACCTGTGATATACTAATAATTGTCAATAAGAATGGAAATTAAAGTCTCCGACACAGATTAATCAGGGTAGCACCCCACGCAGCAGAAACAAGGTGAGAGGCTTGTTTTATGCTATGCAATATCTTTTTAGCTAGAATAATTATCAGTAAATCCCCGGTTTAAAGAAATGGCATTCTATTTTTGCAGGAATTATTCTTATGTGTCCGTTTGGTATAAGATTTATGGGCTGCTGGCAGAAATAAAAGATGAAGAGGTTGAGGATTTCTTTGTGGACTATCTTATTGAGGATGATAAGGATCATCCGGAGATAAAGAAAATTATTGATAAATACTTTATGACTTAAGGTTTATCTAGCAGAAAAGAACAGATACTGCAAGGAAGTCTTTGACTCAAGATGATAAGATAAGGTCAAAAGGAGGGATACAGATTGAGCTGGCATGAGCGTATGAATCGTGCGGTCGACTACATTGAGAACAACCTTTGCAACGATATCGACCTTGAAACCATAGCAAAGATAACCTGCCAATCGGCAACTAGCTTTCAGCGAACTTTTTCCATTGTAACCGAGATGCCTGTCTCCGAGTATATCCGTAGGAGACGGATGGGCCTTGCCGCCCTTGACCTACAGAATAACAATACCAAGGTTATCGATACGTCTCTGAAATACGGTTACGACTCACCGGAATCATTTGCCCGTGCATTCAAGGAAATATATGGCATATCTCCCTCTGCGGCACGCAAGAAAGACATCGTGCTCAGGATATTTCCCAGGCTCTCCTTTTTAAAGACAATCAAAGGAGATGTTATTATGAATTACGAACAGGAAAACAATACGGTGAGAGTAACTAACATATACTGCAAGCACATGCCGGCGATTCGGTTCATTGGCAAGCGGTATACAACGGCAGATCTGGACGCCAACGGCCTATTGATGGATCGATGGAACGAATGGTTCCAGAATGGCTGGTTCGACCTGCTGAACAGACTGCCCGGACTGCCCGGGTACGAGGGAATTCCCAATACGGGCTATCACCATGGGGCTGAAACGTCCTTTTGGATCGGAATGATGTTTCCGGAGAACACACCGGTACCGGAAGGCTTCGATACCACAGATATTCCTGCCGGTGACCTGGCAGTGTGCTGGCTGCATGGCTACAGAGAGACCGGTGAGTTGTTTACTCC
>JAEZFH010000518.1 GCA_023437885.1 Bacillota bacterium
GAGGAAAAGCCGTCGGAAAGCTTCCGGAAAATGATGGAGCAATATGCAGAGATGCTCAAAAAAGAAGCCGAAGCAGGCAAATAATGAGATGCTCCCCGTATCGGTTGGGTGGCAATCGTTTCTGAAAGCATCATAATATAAGAATTGATTAGAGCGTCAAAATTGCGAGGTGGGTAAAATATTACCCACCTTTTCGTGTTTCCTCAATAAATAAAATAATAAAAAAATTCTCTTGTAACTTCAAAATACCGTTATGGTCCGAGAGCGTGACGCAAGAAAATTTCTTGACAAAATGGAAGAAATGAGGGATACTCAGTTTATTGTAAATGCAAAATGATGATAGAATAGGAAGAATATTATGAAGCTATGCAGTATTGCAAGCGGCAGCAGTGGAAATTGTATTTATGTCGGCACTCACAATACAAATTTACTGGTAGATGCCGGGATCAGTGCGAAGCGCATCGAAAACGGATTAAACGGGATTGATATTAAGCCGGATACAATACAGGGGATTTTGATTACGCATGAGCATTCCGATCATGTATCCGGACTTGGAATACTGGCCCGCAGATATCATATCCCGATCTATGCGACCTACGAAACAGCGTGTGCGATAAGCAGAATTAAAAGCCTTGGGGATATCCCGGGCGAGCTCTACCGCTATGTGAAGCCCGATGAGAGCTTTATGATAAATGATATTTGTGTGGAACCCTTCTCAACCTCCCATGATGCATCCAATCCGGTGTGCTATACAATGAAATCCGGAGACAGGAAGGTTGGCGTTGCAACAGACCTAGGAAAGTATGATGACTATATTCTGTCCAGGCTGGAGGGCTCTGAGATTCTGTTTGTGGAAGCAAACCATGATGTTAATATGCTTATGGTGGGCAAGTACCCCTATAGTCTGAAGCAGAGAATTCTGGGAGACCGGGGGCATCTGTCCAATGATACCTCAGCCGATTTGATCAGCCGTTTGATTCATCCCGGTCTGCATCATATTTTTCTGGCACACCTGAGCAAGGAGAATAATTACGAAGAGCTGGCATATGAGACGGTTTGCTGTGAACTAATGAGCCGGGGCAGTTCTTTTTCTGCAAAAAATGTAAGCGTGGCCCACCGGGAGCAACCCTCCCAGATGGTTATGATATAGAGAAAGCGTAGTGAACATGCTGCAAGCTTGCTTGCGGGCATGCGAGCGGAGCTGAGGATCATGAACATGGTTTTAGTTCATGATATAGAGAAGGAATAATAGGGAAATGCAGGTTTACTTGCCATTTCCAGGCGGAGTGAAGGACCATGGATACGATGATGGTTATTATCTAATACTACATACTAAACGCCGCAGAGGACAGTGAGGAAAGATCATGAATATGTTCTTAATTCATGATATGAGGAGGGTCAATTGTATGAAACGTACCGTAATAACCGTAGTCGGCAAGGATACCGTCGGCATCATTGCCAGGGTATGTACCTATCTGGCGAACAATAACATCAATATTCTGGATATCTCCCAGACCATAGTACAAGGGTTTTTCAACATGATGATGATTGTTGATATGACAGGTATGGATAAGGATTATGAAGTAATATCGGATGAACTGGAGAAGCTTGGTTCCGAAATCGGAGTGATTATCAAATCCCAGCGTGAGGACATATTCGATAAAATGCATAGAATATAGGAAGAGCGTAGTGAGTATGTCGCAAGCTTGCTTGCGGACATAGGAACGGAGCGAAGATAACATGAACAAGGTTTTGTTCATGTTATAGGAAGAGCGTAGTGAGTAGTGTGAGAAAAGCACTCACACAGCAAGCTTGCTTGTAAGCCTGCGAGCAGAGCGGGAGAACGAACGCGAATTTTGCTCATGATATTATGGTACGAAAGCCGAGTATGGACAGTCAGGATGCCGGATCGGAGAGTGCACCAAGACGGAGAGAAAACTATGATAAATATAAATGAGGTCCTTGAAACCAACAAAATGATAGAACAGGAGAATCTTGATGTCCGGACAATCACGCTGGGGATCAGCCTTCTGGACTGTGCTGATCCTAATCTTGACGAGCTTAACCGCAAGATTTATGATAAAATAACAACAACTGCCAGGAACCTGGTGGCAACGGGCAATAAGATCCAGCGGGAATACGGTATTCCCATCGTTAATAAAAGAATATCAGTGACTCCGATTTCACTGATTGGTGCGGCTGCATGCAAGAGGACAGAGGATTTCGTATCGATAGCGAAGACTTTGGACCATGCTGCTAAGACGGTTGGTGTGAATTTTATCGGAGGTTACTCAGCTCTGGTCTCCAAGGCGATGACAGCCAGTGATGAACTGCTGATTAAGTCGATTCCCCTGGCACTTAGCCAAACGGAACGGGTCTGCAGCTCAGTTAATGTCGGTTCCACCAAGACCGGTATTGATATGAATGCGGTCAAGCTTTTGGGAGAAATTATTCTTCAGACAGCGGAATATACCAAGGACAGGGATTCCATCGGCTGTGCTAAGCTGGTGATATTCTGCAATGCTCCCGATGATAATCCGTTCATGGCAGGAGCATTCCACGGAGTTACGGAAGGGGATGCAGTCATTAACGTAGGCGTCAGCGGTCCGGGGGTAGTTAAGAAAGCTTTAGAGTCCGTTCGGGAGAAGGATTTTGAGGTGCTCTGTGAGACAATTAAAAAAACGGCCTTTAAGATTACCCGTGTAGGTCAGCTGGTAGCACAGGAAGCATCCCGGATGCTGGGAATTCCCTTCGGTATTATAGATTTATCCCTTGCCCCGACTCCCGCCGTAGGCGACAGTATCGCGGAGATATTGGAGGAAATGGGGCTGGATATGGTCGGAGCGCCCGGGACAACGGCAGCTCTGGCTTTGCTGAATGATCAGGTTAAGAAGGGCGGCGTTATGGCTTCCTCTTATGTGGGAGGATTAAGCGGTGCTTTTATTCCTGTCAGTGAAGATCAGGGTATGATTAATGCGGTCGAGGCGGGAGCCCTGACTCTGGAGAAGCTGGAGGCAATGACTTGTGTATGCTCCGTGGGATTGGATATGATAGCAATTCCCGGCGATACGAAGGCAACCACAATCTCCGGTATTATTGCAGATGAGATGGCAATCGGAATGATTAACCAGAAGACAACGGCGGTTCGAATTATTCCGGTGGTCGGAAAAGGGGTCGGTGAGCGGGTAGAATTCGGAGGCTTACTGGGGCATGCTCCGGTAATGAGTGTGAATCCTTTCGGCTGTGACAGCTTTATTAACCGCGGGGGTAGAATACCGGCGCCGATTCATAGCTTCAAGAACTAATACCTGCAGGGATAAGCAATACCAATCACCATGAAATGGAGATTGGTATAAGAATGATAAGATGAGAAATACTAGAAGAATATTGCAAATAATTTACATGAACCGGGCCAGGATCTTTGTCGTCTAATCAATATCATGACATGGAGAGATTGCTTCTCGGTTCTTTCAACGGTTTTGAAAAGAAAAGTGACGGTGCAGTTACGAAAGAAATATAAAACAGAAAGGATTGTGTTATGATGAATCAGACATTGGAGCAGTTAGATTATAAAGGAATATTTAAATATTTTGGCGAGATTTCCAAAATCCCGAGAGGCTCGGGAAATGAGCAGGCAGTAAGCGATTATCTGGTATCCTTTGCACAGGAGCATAAGTTGGAATATACACAGGATGCCGCTTATAATGTAATCATAATTAAGGAAGCAACTCCCGGATACGAGCAGGAGCCGGCGATTGTTCTTCAGGGACATATGGATATGGTTTGTGAAAAACTGAAGGCGTCCACGCATGATTTTCTTAAGGACGAGATTAAGCTTATTGCAGAAGGTGATTTTCTTCATGCGGACGGAACGACCCTGGGCGGGGACAATGGTGTGGCGGTTGCGTATATTCTTGCCATGCTCTCCGATGACAGTCTGAAGCATCCCAGATTGGAGGCTATCATCACCACGGATGAGGAGATGGGTCTTAACGGTGCAAAGGCCCTGGATTTATCCCATCTGCAAGGAAAATTCCTGATCAATCTGGATTCTGAGGAGGAGGATTGTGTATTAACCAGCTGCGCCGGCGGAATGAGGTGCAATTGTACTCTTCCAATTCAAAGGGCCACTGCCTCCGGTAAGAGGATTAAGCTCAGCCTTGGGGGAATGCAAGGCGGTCACTCAGGCTCGGATATTATTAAGAACAGAGCCAATGCTCCTAAGCTTCTGGGACGGCTTCTGTTTGAATTGCGTGAAACGAATGATTTTGCTTTGATTTATATGCAGGGCGGCTTCAAGGATAATGTTATTCCCAGAGAGGCGCAGGCGGAGCTGCTGCTTACAGGCGAGGAGCAGGAGATGGAATATAAAAACATCAGTGACAGCATTGCCAGGCTGATGAAGGGATATCAGCAGGAATTTTCAGCCAGTGAGCCCCAGTTAAAATATGAGCTTGAGGATCTGGGAGAGGGAACCTTCCAGGTGCTTCATCCCCTTTCCTTTGAGAAAATGCTGTTTATGCTGGTGAACATGCCCAATGGTGTCCAGGTTATGAGTTCCCATATACCGGGTTTGGTGGAAAGCTCCTTGAATCTCGGAATATTTCAGACAGAAGAGGATCATGTGATGTTTGTGGATGCCATTCGCAGTTCAATCCACAGCTATAAGCATTATATGAGCAATCAGCTTAATTATATGATCAGCTTCCTCGGCGGCGAATTTAACGAATACGCCGAATATCCCGGCTGGGAATATAAGCCGGTTTCCCTGCTGCGGGAGCATTATAAGAGAATATACCGTGAATGTACAGGAAAGGACATGAGAGTTGAGGCAATTCATGCCGGACTGGAATGCGGAATTCTCAGTGAAAAGCTTCCCGGTGTTGATGCAATTTCCATTGGTCCGGATATGTTTGATGTTCATACGGTGGAGGAAAGATTAAGTATTTCTTCTGCAATCCGTGTATATCAGCTGCTTGAGAAGGCGGTTACGGAAAAAATCAGAGCATAAACGCATTATTTATTCCAGGCTTAACGGTAGCAAATATTTATAGAAATCAGAGCAAGAGAATTGCTAATTTATTGGGAACAAGGCTTTTTGCCAAGCTTTTAATTAGGAGATGAAAAGATGGGTAAGGATGACGCAAATTCAACATTCGAATTCGATCAGGATCCGGAATTCAGCGCAAATTTTTACAGAAATATTGAGATGGCTTTCGGTGATTCAAATGTTGAGACGCCAAAAATCACAAAGGAAACAGATACTCCCGGCGAAGCAGAGGTTACCGAAGCAGCATCCGAGAATACCGACAAATTGTTAAAGGAACCGATACAGAAGGAAATGAGGGAAGCGCAGCTTCAAGCAGAGGAGAGTGCTGCAGCTGATTTTGCGGGAACCACAGCGATCGGAGAAATATCCGAGGAAGATATTGAGGAAGAATTAACTGGTATTCATGCATCACTTGCGCGCAAAATCTGTGAAGAGATGGATTGTATTGGTGCGGAGCAGTCAAAAGAACAAAAGAAAAAGAAGCATTTTATGAGAATTCGTAACGGAGTACTGCTTACTCTTCTTTGCTTGGTCGGTTTTGGCTTCTTTTTCGGTTTTACAAAGCCCGGCAACCTATTATTAATGAAAATGGGGGTAAGTCTGTCAGGTAAAATCTGGACTGCCCGGACCGGTAATTTTGAAGGAGAAGTCAAGGCAAGCGAGGATATTGACCATCTGGATGATGAGGATTTAGCCTCCGATGCGGCAGAAGTTGACCCCAATACAATTATATGGCCCAGCCATCCGGGCGGAGGAAGGCATGAAGACGGAGTATACAATATCCTTATTCTTGGCGAGGAGGCAATCGGTTCCGGCTCGGGAAGAGGCCGCACAGATGTTATCGTCATCGGTACCATGAATACAAATACGAAGAAATTATTGTTAACCTCCTTAATGCGGGATACTTTGGTTCAAATTCCCGGTTACAAGGACAATAAGCTGAATTCAGCCTATGAAAAGGGAGGGCTTGATCTGCTGTATCAGACCATTGCACTGAATTTCGATATTCAGCTGGATGGCTGTGTCATGGTTAATTTTGAGGACTTCGAGAAGATAATTGATAAGCTTGGCGGATTAGAATTAACCCTGACTTCCGGGGAAGCCAAATATTTGAATAGCACAAATTACATTTCTAAGCCGGAATACCGTAATGTATATGCCGGAACCCAGCATATGAACGGAAATCAGGTTTTGGGCTATGCCCGTGTGCGTAAGAGAGCGACCATCACCGGTAATAATAATGACTATGGACGTACTGACCGGCATCGAATTGTATTAAATGCTATTTTTGAAAAATATAAAACGAAGACCAAGGTAGAACTTGCCTCCACGATGTTTGGCCTTCTGTCCATGATTACAACGGATATTAACAGTAAAAACTTTGAACTTTTACTGAACAACTTTATTGAGATGGGAACCATGGAGATCTCCCAGCTAAGAATACCGGCGGACGGAACCTTTACCGATAATGTGGAGGTGCGTGGTATGGATGTACTTATTCCGGATTTACAGGAAAATGTTGAAATTCTACATAATTTCATTTTTGGTGAAGATACTGTAGATACCACGACAAATACCGGCACGAACGCAGCACAGCCTGGAGCGGCAACAGGACAGTCTGCTGGAGTGACGGCACCTGCCACAGGGAATTGATCCCGAATAGTTTGGTAAGTTTTGGACATATTGACTGGGCCGGGATTGGGGTCTTGGGACAAAGGCATGGCAAAGAAGTTCTTTCTTAATATAGTAAGGAAATGATAGTTTGTCACGTACAAGTGCATCAGGCATCTGCATAGGGATGTCTGTATGCACTTTACTCATGCACCGCACCGGCTTGCCGATACAATACTCGGCATGGCTTATTGATGATCCCGTAGTTATATTCATTCCAATGAGGACATATAATTATTTGTCCTAAAGACTTTGATTGGAGTGTGAGTAAAACATGGGTCAAGCATGGTATACTAATAAGGATAGAGACAGAAAGCGGAAGATACAAAATTTAATGGATGCGCTGATTTTGATTCTTTGGATGCTGCCTGTAATAATCATTACAGGAATGGAATTAAATACAGTGTCAACAAGGCTGTTCATTCGTAATATGGAGCACCGGGGAATTAACTATGATGCCTTTCGTGAACTGAAAATAGAGGAGGAAACTCTTGGACTAGCCAAGTCCAGAATGGAAAAACTCGTTCAGAAGCATAGCTATCTGAAGCAGGAAAAAGAAATTGACCCGATTGCATACCTGACCTTCAGCATGCTGGCCAGATCCTTCAACTTGGAGGAGGATAAGCTGGTGAGCGAGGAGCTGTTTCTGAAGGGAATCGCCTCAATCGGCCCTTTGAAGGGGTATCAGCGGTTATACAGCTATTATCAGGCGATTTTTAAGGACCTGGAGTATTTTCCGGTGCCCAGAATCGAGGGAGATGTCTCGGATATCTCTTATGCGGATACCTGGAGTGAACTTCGAAACTATGGGGGAAAACGAAAGCACGAGGGTACCGATATTATGGCCGGAAGTCATGCCAGGGGATACTATCCGATTATCAGTATGACAGAGGGAGTAGTCGAGAAGTTGGGATGGCTGGAGCAGGGAGGCTACCGGATTGGGGTGCGTTCTCCTTCCGGCGGGTATTTCTATTTTGCTCATCTCGCTTCTTACGCCCCCGATTTGAAGGAAGGGGACCAGGTATTAGCGGGACAGCTTTTGGGATTTATGGGCGACAGCGGATATGGTACGGAGGGAACCATCGGGAAGTTTGATGTGCATCTTCATCTGGGAATTTATGTGGATACCAGTGCCGGAGAGCTGAGTGTAAATCCCTATCATGTTCTGAAAATGTTGGAGGACCGCAGACCGAGCTATGCCGGATACCTTAAATAGTAGTACTCTAGATAGAAGCCTTCGTCACAAGCAAACTTTTCTATTTATCCTTCGCTTTCTATTTATGGATAGTTATGGTATAATGTCGACAGACATGATACTGATGCAAAACATAGTGAATGCATATCCTTCCAAGAAGCATCTGCCATAGGAGCCTGTGACGATGAGTTCGTATATGAGATCGAGGAATCTGTTTTATCGGAGCATGCGCGTTGAATGTGCATGCATGCGCAGACAGACATGATATACCAAGCAATATAGATGTGCTCGGAGTAATCCGGCGCAGAGATGGAGTAAGCAATGGAAATATATTTAGATAATTCAGCAACAACAAAGGTAACGGAAGGTGTCAGGGATAAGGTTCTGCAAGTCTTGTATGAGGATTATGGCAACCCCTCCTCGATGCACCGGATGGGAGTAAGGGCGGAGCAGCATATGAAAGAGGCTTCGGCGATCATTGCATCTAATTTGAAGGTGGAGCCAAAGGAGATTTTCTTTACTTCCGGCGGAACAGAAGCAAATAATCTGGCACTGATCGGGACCGCTTTCGCGAACAGGCGCCGCGGCAATCACATCATCACGACCAGAATCGAACACCCATCCGTACACCAGCCTCTGGTATATCTTGAAGAGTCGGGCTTTGATATCAGCTTTGCGCCGGTGGACAGTGCAGGAAGGCTCATCAAGGAGAAGCTTTTTGAGCTGGTGAAGGAGAATACCATCATGGTTTCCCTGATGTATGTGAATAATGAGATTGGGGCAGTACAGGACATTACCGAGCTGGCAAGAGAGCTAAAGAACAGAAAGAAGGATATCCTTCTTCATGTTGATGGCGTCCAGGCCTTCGGAAAATATAGAATTTATCCAAAGCGGGAAGGGATTGATCTTCTTTCCTTCAGCGGTCATAAGATTCACGGACCCAAGGGAATCGGTGCCCTTTATGCCAGTGAAAGGATAAAAATTAATCCGATTGTATTCGGCGGCGGACATCAGAAGGGCCTTCGCTCCGGGACAGAGAATGTGCCGGGAATTGCCGGATTGGGACAAGCCGTATCCGAGCTTTTTGTGGATTTTGATTCTAAGATTAATCGGATGTATCTCCTGAAGCAAAGGTTTCTACGGGGGGTAAACCAGTTGGCGGATGTTACGGTAAACGGTATTCCCCTAGGATGCGAAAGCAATCCTATGGGATGCGAAAGCAATCCTATGGGATGCGAAAGCAATGCTATTGAAGGTGCTTCGGATTTTGAGCTGGAGCAGCTTAGGAAAACCGCTCCCCATATTATGAGTGTAAGCTTTGGAGGAATCCGCAGTGAAGTATTTCTGCATGCCTTAGAGGACAGAGGCGTATATGTATCTTCCGGCTCTGCCTGCAGCTCGCATCATCCAACCCCAAGTGTGACATTGACAGCAATCGGAATGGATAAGAATTTGATGGATTCCACACTGCGCTTTTCCATGTCCAGTATGACAACGGAGGAAGAGATAGATTATACCTTGGAGCAAATCAGGGAGCTGCTGCCTGTTTTAAGAAGATACACCCGTAAGAGATAATATCTGCCGGAACCTGAAGCTATATAAAGCGGCCGGTAATGTGCAATACCAGATAGTAACGTGAAAGCACGTAGATGGAGGAAGGATGTTTAAAGCATTTTTAATAAAATACGCAGAGATAGGGTTGAAGGGAAATAACCGTTACATTTTTGAGAATGCCTTGCGGGATCGGATTAGGGAAGCCCTGGCTTCTCTTGGTGAATATGAGGTGAGTAAGGAGCAGGGAAGAGTATTTGTGGAATGCCCGGCGGATTATGACTATGAGGAAACGGTGGAGGCACTGCAAAGGGTTTTCGGAATCTCCTCCATCTGCCCGGTAGCTGTCATTGAAAGCTCGGATTGGGAGATTTTAACCAGGGGCGTGGGCGATTATGTAGAGGCAATGTATCCCGACCGGAGCTTTACCTTCAAGGTGGAGGCAAAGCGCGCGGATAAGAGTTACCGATATACTTCACCGGAGATCTGCATCGAGATGGGGGCATACCTGTTAAGACGTTTTCCGGAGCTTAAGGTGGATGTCCATGAACCGTCTGTGAGAGTCACCGTTGAGGTTCGTACCAAGTGCTATGTGTATTCCATCATTATTCCCGGACTGGGAGGTATGCCGGTAGGCTCCAACGGCAAAGCGATGCTTTTATTGTCCGGCGGGATTGACAGCCCGGTGGCCGGATATATGATATCAAAGCGGGGTGTATCCCTGGCAGCGACTTATTTTCATGCCCCGCCCTATACCAGTGACAGGGCGAAGCAGAAGGTAGTGGATCTGGCGAAGAAGATCTCCAGATATACCGGCAGTGTGAAGCTATTTGTTGTGAATTTTACGGATATCCAGTTATATATTTATGAGCAGTGCCCTCATGAGGAGCTTACCATTATAATGAGAAGGTATATGATGCGGATTGCCGAAGCCCTTGCAGAGCAGGAAGGATGCCTAGGTCTGATCACAGGAG
This sequence comes from Bacillota bacterium, assembly GCA_023437885.1. Classification (GTDB taxonomy): domain Bacteria; phylum Bacillota; class Clostridia; order Lachnospirales; family Lachnospiraceae; genus Mobilitalea. Next base: position 10,442 of record JAEZFH010000518.1, read on the forward strand.
AAAGCATCGGTCAGGTGGCAAGTCAGACGATGCAGAGCCTGGCGGCAACCAATGAGGTATGTACCATGCCTGTATACCGGCCTCTGATTGCCTTCGATAAGAAGGATATTGTAGAGATAGCAAAGCAGATCGATACCTTTGAGACATCAATTCAGCCCTTTGAAGATTGCTGTACCATCTTTGTTGCGAAGCATCCGGTTACCAAGCCAAGCATCAAGGTGATCAATAAATCGGAAGGAAAGCTGGAAGAGAAGATGAACGAGATGATCCAGACCGCATTGAATACCATCGAAGTGATAACTGTCTGACCGGACCCGAAGGAAAGCATCAGAAGAAGCGAATTGGGGAGAAGGGCCTTCCTCCGGTAAGAGACGGTGGAAAGCTTTCTTTCCCCGGAGCGGGCAGGTTGCCGGTCGGATTTTTATCCGGCAGAGTGCAATCTCCTATGAAATATTTAGTGCTTTCATGTGAAATAAAATAGAGGCTGTCTTGGCTGACAGCCCCTATATACAACATTTCATTATTCAACAATGTAAGGTTTTAAAATTGCAAGGATGCTTTCCATGTTCTCCTCACTATGAATATTTAAATCAATATTCTTGGATAAGTCAAGGCTGAATATGCCCATAATGGATTTTGCATCTATAACGTATCTACCGGAAACCAAGTCAAAATCAGAATCAAATTTTGTCACGTCATTTACGAAAGCTTTAACCTTATCGATTGAATTTAAAGAAATCTTTACGGTTTTCATTAATAACTCCTCCTTTATTCAGTATATGTATATACTATAATTTACCTAATTAAAAGTCAATATACAAAGTTCATAAAAAATATGGGGGAAAGTTGTACAGGAAAGTATAATATCATCAGATATGATACTCGTGCCTGCCATGTCTGTTCACGGACATGGTATCGTTTTCTATGATTAAGTCCCGCAGGCGCGGGTACTTGAAAATGTTATTACAGAAAGGATATTAAGATACATGAAGAAAACAGCAGCATTTTTGAGCCTCGGCTGTAAGGTGAATTCCTACGAAACCGAAGCAATGCGCACAATGTTTGAGACAGCCGGCTACGCTATTGTGGATTTTAAGGATACTGCAGATGTATATGTGGTAAATACCTGCACCGTAACCAATATAGCGGACCGCAAGTCCCGGCAGATGCTGCATCAGGCCAAGAACAGGAATCCTCAGGCGATTATAGCGGCTGTCGGATGTTATGTCCAGGCGGCGGAGGAGGTGCTTCTTGCTGACAGTGCAGTGGACCTTGTGATCGGCAATAATAAAAAGTCCGACATCGTAGCCATGGTGGAGCGTTGCATGGACAGCAGCAATAAAGAGGAATTGGTAGTGGATATCAATGACGAGCGGGATTACGAGGAACTCCATGTAATCACTACCATGGATAAGACCAGAGCGTTTATTAAGATTCAGGACGGCTGCAACCGTTTCTGCTCCTATTGCATTATCCCCTATGTCAGAGGCAGGGTCAGAAGCAGAAGAGAAGAGGATATCCTGCAGGAAATCACGGAATTGGTGAAGAAAGGCTATCGGGAGTTTGTATTGACCGGTATTCATATCTCCTCCTATGGAACCGATTTGCTGAAACGGCTGGGAACTGAGGAGGAAGAAGGTGAGTTGTCCGAAGGGGTGACCCCCTTGGCCGGATTGATTGTAAAAATAGGCCGGATCGAAGGGATAGAGCGAATTCGCCTGGGTTCATTGGAGCCGAGGATTATTACAAAGGAATTCCTGGATGCGGTTGCGGCCGTAAAACAGTTTTGTCCGCATTTTCATCTTTCCCTTCAGAGCGGCAGCGACACCGTCTTAAAGCGAATGAACCGTAAGTACAGTGCAGCGGAGTATTATGACCGGGTGTGTCTGATCAGGCAGTATTTTGAGCTTCCTTCCTTTACGACGGATATTATTGTGGGCTTCCCCGGAGAGACGGAGGAAGAGTTTGAGCAAACACTCGATTTTGTGAAGAGCATAGGATTTTCCCACATCCATGTATTTAAATACTCCAAAAGAGCCGGCACCAAGGCGGCAGCGATGCCCGATCAGATACCGGAGAATGATAAAAATCAGAGAAGTGACCGCCTGATTACCCTATCAAATTCCATGGCCGAGGAATATCATGCCAGATTCTTGGGTAGAATAGAGAAAATTCTTTTTGAAGAATCAATGGAAATGGAGGGCGTCAAATATCAGATCGGTCACAACGAGCGTTACCTGAAGCTGGCATTGCCTGAGGAGAAGGAGCTTTCCAACCAGCTGCGGGAGGGGAAGGTTACCGGTTTCTTAAACGGAGAAATTCTTTTATGTGAAGAAATTCAATGAATTATTATTGAATTATATCAATAAATAAATTATTGAATTATATCATTGAATTATTACATTGAATTATATCATTGAATTTTTTGTTCAAATAGATTAATATATAACTTATATAGATTCTTTATTATTCGGCAAGCTGTATGGTGAACGATCTAAAATGATAAAAGGAAGTGATTCAATGCAGAAATTAAACAATACGCAATATTTTAAAGTACAAAAGGATACAGAGGTTATCGTCGGTGAAGTAATTCGTACCGTCTATTCCGCGCTTACGGAAAAGGGCTACAATCCGGTCAATCAGATTGTAGGGTATGTTATGTCGGGAGATCCGACCTACATAACGAGTCATAAGGGAGCCAGGAGCTTGATTATGAAGGTTGAACGGGATGAAATTATTGAAGAGTTGTTGCGTTTTTACATTGAGAACGAGATCCAACATACGGAGTAATGACGTCAGACATTATTCCGTACCGGCCGAAGGAAGTGCGTATAAACGCCACGAAGCGACGTATGCCATAAGTACCTGTGATTATGGAATAATGATATCAAATATTATTCCGCACTGATCGAGAAAATGCATATTAACATTATAATGGAGTATACCATAAACATTTTTGAATATACCCGCGCATTAATGCGTGTGCGCCGGAGCAAAACTGAGTGCGCGTCTTGGTGCGAAGCACCACATACTTTATGTACTTGTGCATATCGTATAACACTAACAGCAGGTAACAACAGGTACGGACGGCATTAAGCAGCACAGCAGCGTCCATATCATGGAGGTAAGAATGAAGAGAATCATGGGGCTGGATTACGGCTCTGTAACGGTCGGAGTTGCAATCAGTGATGCCTTGGGCTTGACTGCCCAGGGAATTGAAGTCATCCGAAGAAAGCAGGAGAATAAATTACGGCAGACCTTTGCCAGAATCGAAGCACTAATTGCAGAGTATGAGGT
>JAEZFH010000077.1 GCA_023437885.1 Bacillota bacterium
ACCGGTGATAATTAGCATGGTGAAGTCCTTTCCCATCATGATATCGATCGGCACCACCTTTTTGGAATCAATGAGGGGATGCCGGCCCTTCTTGATGTTCAGCCGTCCGTTCTTATTAAAGAGCGGCTCAGAGCCCTTCATTTGCTTGGACAGGGAAGCCCTGGCAAAGATAAAATCAAGCTGGGACAAGGTTATGAAATCATAATCCAGACTGTCACAGTGCTCTGCCGCCTGGTTGCTCAGCTCAGCCAATATCTTCTCAATCTCCTCCTGCTCCTTGATCGCAAGCTCCCTCAGCTCATTGTTCAGGCGGACGATAGCCACGGGTTCAATAAACAGGGTGGAACCTGTGGAGGATTGATCATGAATCATCCCCTGAAATTGATTCTTATATTCGGAACGTACGGGAAGACAGTATCTTCCGTTACGCATGGTTATGATATTCTCCTGAAGCAGGGTCCGGGAAGAATTCAGAATAGAGCCTAATTCACTGTGAATTTTATCATTGGCATTCTTGATGGCCCGGCGGACACTCTTTAAGGAGGAGCTGGCATCATCGGCAATCTCTTCCTCGGAGATGATACAGCGTTTGATCTCGTTATTTAACGGAGTCAGAGGCTCCAGGTTGGCAAATAATTCGCTAAGAGAATCCTCCGTCATGGTTTCACTGTCCTTACCGGTATAGCCGCCGTAGGCTTTGATACGCAGGGCAGCATCCAGGTCGGAGCTGATGTGCAAAAGCTCCGAGGCGCTGAGGGCAGAACCGATTTTCAACCTCATAACAGAAGGCCGGATATCGTGGATTCCGTTAAAGGAGACGCTTCCCTTACGCAGTAGCCGGGATAATGCGTCTGTCGTCTGCTGCTGAAGTGTCTGTATGACAGCCAGGTCCGTCTGCGGCAGCAGACGGGAGCATAATTCCCTGCCGTAGCCGGTACCGGCAAGGGAAGATAATTTATCAATAATCTTGGTATATTCCAGCGTTCTTAATGCTTTTTCATTCATAATACTGTTCAAGCCTTTCCGTAAGCTGTATCATTACAGCGTTTTATTGCGATTCTAAAAGATACTATATCTATTCTACCTTATGTTGTAAAAAAATAAAACCATAATTTGCGATTAAGATGCGAAAACGCTTAAATTATAAGAAGGAGCTATTGATATTATTGGCAGCATGTGTCATAATTTTAGAAGCGTTTGTTTACAAATAATTCATATTATGTTCATATGTAACTGCTAAAATAGGACATAAGTATTATAAGAATCCTAATAGTAATTTGTCTCTTGAAGGAGAATAAGGATGTCTGGGAACGATAAAAAAGATTTTGAGTTTATCAAAGAGCAGGTAATAGAGAAAAAGCGCAGAAAACTACGGAAGAAAATATTGCCGGTCCTAACGACAGTATGTCTGGCAGTTGTATTCGGAGTGGTTGCTGCGATTACTTTTGTGTTGACGGAACCAAGGCTCTACGACCTTCTACATAAGGAAGAAGAGGCAAGGACCCCGGCAACTTTTCCCACCCGTTACCCCGAAGACAGCACGCAGACCAATGCGCCGGGGAGTAAGCCGGAGGACAAGGAGAATGAGACGGTTAATCTTGATTCCAAGCCGCCTAAGGAAAATGCGGAAGAGCCGGAGCCTGAGACTGTAATAATCGAGCAGCCCATTGAGGCGGATGTGGATGACTATACCAGCATTTACGACGGTTTGCGCAAGGTATCCTTTGAAGTGGAGAAATCCATCGTTACTGTGGTGGGAATTACAGATGAGAAGGATGTCTGGTTTGGAACGAGTGTGGAGCTGGCCAAGGAGACACCCGGTCTGATTGTTTATAATAATAATGTGGATTTATTGATATTAGCGACCCTGGACCGGATTGAAGATGCCGATATTGTCCAGGTAAGATTATCGGATAATTTTACGGTGGATGCTGTTCTTCAGGATTATGAAACAGAGTTGAACCTGGCAATGCTTGCAGTTCCCCTGGAGAAGATCCCGGCCACCTATCTGAGCAGTCTTCAGGTGGCGAAGCTGGGAGAATCCTATACGCTGGTGGTAGGCAGTCCCATCCTGGCGCTGGGAAGCCCGAACGGGCATACCGGTTCCATGGAGGCAGGCATTATTTCCAGCCGAAACAGCTATGTCTATACTACGGATAATAAGCTGGATCTGTTCAATACGGATATCACGGATAACGAGAACAGTGAAGGTGTGATCGTAAATATGAAGGGTGAGGTAGTCGGTCTGATTACCAGAACCCTGAAGGATGAGAAAAGCGAAGGGCTAAGTACGGCAATCGGAATCAGTAAGCTAAAGAGCTTTCTGACCAGTATGGGAAACCAGCAGGCAAGGATATATTTCGGCGTTAAGACCATAGACATGCCCGATGCGGCAAAGAAGGAGTATGGGATTACAGGCGGTATCTATGTGAATGACGTGCTGGAGGATTCCCCGGCATTTCTGGCAGGGATACAGAGCGGAGATATCATTTTAGAGGTGGATGAGCAGACCATTAGCAACACCAATAATTTTTATAATGCAATCTCGCCCCTCCTTCCCGGTGCAGAGGTAAAGGTTAAAATACAGAGGACTACCGGAACGACGCAAAAGGAGCTGGATCTCACAGTGACTCTTGCAGAAAAGAAAAAATAGAGGAGCTCAGGATGTTATGCAGACGGGAACCCGCCGGAATAACATCCTTTTTTCTGTAAAATAAAACGGGAATGGTGTAATTTAATACTTTATATATCTATGGGGGTAGGGTATAATATCGTTAGATATTATACCCGCGCCGAACGAAGTGAGTGCGCATCCTGGCACGCAGTGCCATACTATGGACGCATGCGGACATAGTATAATATCGTTAGATATTATACCAAAGTATTAACCAGAAAGGTATGGAAGAATGAGATATATTCAGGATTTAAGAGAGAATGATTTTATTAAAAACGAGATTTATTTGTGTAAGTCAAAGCAAGTCTTAACCGGTAAGAGCGGCAAGAGCTATGTGTCCCTGCTGCTGCAGGACAAGACCGGAACGATTGATGCCAAGATTTGGGACTTCAGCAATGAGATAGAGCAATATGAGGCAATGGATTTCGTACATATTGATGCGAGAGTGACCAGCTTCCAGGATGCACTTCAGCTCAATATCAGTAGAATTTATAAGGGCAGGGAAGGAGAATATTATCCCGAGGACTATTTTCCTGTAACGACCAAGGATGTCGAAGCAATGTACAGCGAGATTAAGGATTTTATCCTTAGCATAAAGGATGCGAATCTCAAAACTCTGGCGGAGGATTTCTTTATTAGTAACACGGATTTCGTAAAGCGCTTTAAACGTCATTCTGCAGCAAAGAGTGTACATCATAGCTTTGTAGGTGGTTTATTGGAGCATACCCTGAGTGTGGTAAAGCTCTGTGACTACTATACTTCCAGCTATCCGATCCTGAACAGGGACCTGCTGATTACCGCGGCATTGTTTCATGATATCGGAAAGATGGAGGAACTATCCACCTTCCCGGAGAATGATTATACCGATGACGGCCAGTTGTTGGGTCATATCTTTATCGGGGCAAATACGATGAGGAGTCATATCCGGACCATGGGCAAATTTCCGTCAAAGCTTGCCAATGAGCTGATACACTGTATTTTGGCACATCACGGAGAGCTGGAGTATGGCTCTCCGAAGAAACCGGCAACTGCGGAGGCGATGGCACTGCATTTTGCAGATAACACCGATGCTAAGCTGCAGACAGTTACGGAGATGTTAATGTCCGGAGATCCGAAGGTAGAGTGGCTGGGTTACCAGAAGCTCTTCGAATCCAATATCCGTCGCAGCTCGAAGTGATAAAGAATTCTGCAAATCACAGAGCTTGACTGCAGGATATGTAATAATTGTTTTACGCAGGATGACTGCCGGTGCTGGATTGTCATTCGGAAAAACCGGAATAAAACGTGCAGCAAAGGAAGAAGGTATTAGTGAGAGGATTGTCAGAAGCGGCATGGAAGCTGGACTGGCAATCCTTATTTAAAGATGGAGTGGTGGAGAAAATGACTTCAGTATTGAAGAAGAATGATGAAATCGAGGTTACAATAGAAGATATTGGCTCCGAGGGAGAGGGAATTGGCAGATATGAGGGATATACGCTGTTTATCAAGGATACTGTCATGGGTGACCGTGCATTGGTCCAGGTAATGAAAACAGGCAAGAGCTATGGTTATGCCAGGCTTGTGAAGCTATTGGAACCCTCTGTCTACCGGGTAGAGCCCAGGTGCCCGATTGCGGCGCGCTGCGGGGGCTGCCAGCTGATGCATGTTGAATATGCAAAGCAGCTGGAGTATAAGGAGAATAAAGTACGAAGCTGTCTTGCAAGGATCGGAGGCTTTACAGATATTGTAATGGAGCCAGTCTGTGGCATGGACGAGCCTTATTATTACCGCAATAAGTCCCAGTATCCGGTAGGAAGAAATAAGGATGGAAGTATCGCCATCGGCTTCTATGCAGGGAGAACCCATTCGATTATAGATACCAGCCATTGTTATATCGGGGCGAGGGTGAATGAGGAGATTCTTGCCTTTCTTCGATCCTTCCTTCAAGCCTATCACATTGAACCCTATCATGAGGAGACTCATACCGGTTTGCTCCGGCATATTCTGATCAGAGCGGGCTTTCAGACCGGTGAAGTGATGGTATGCCTGATTATTAACGGTGCCAAGATGCCGCATAAGGAAGAGCTGATTGCTGGTTTGCGGAGAATAACCGGAATGAAAAGCATTTGCCTGAACATCAATAGAGAGCGGACCAATGTAATTCTTGGAGATAAGATTGTCCCTCTCTGGGGTGAGCCTTATATTACGGATAGCATTGGATCAATAAAATACCAAATCTCACCGCTGTCGTTTTATCAGGTGAATCCGGTGCAGACAGAGCGGCTCTATGAGATTGCCCTTGAATATGCCGGCTTAACCGGTGAGGAAACCGTATGGGACCTGTACTGCGGTATCGGTACCATCTCTCTGTTCCTGGCCCAGAGAGCGAAGCAGGTATATGGGGTGGAGATTGTTCCTCAGGCAATCGAGGATGCAAAGAAGAATGCACAGTTAAATCAGATCAGCAATGCGGAATTCTTTGTAGGTGCAGCAGAAGAAGTGCTTCCAGCAAAGTATAAGGAAGAGAAGATTTACGCCGATGTGATTGTGGTGGATCCTCCGAGGAAGGGCTGCGATCAGAGCTTGCTGGATACCATTATTGACATGGAACCGAAGAGGGTGGTATATGTCTCCTGTGATCCGGCAACCCTGGCGAGGGATGCAAAGTATCTGTGTGAACGAGGCTATGAGCTGGGGAGGGTAAGAGCGGTTGACCAATTTGCCCATTCGACCCATGTGGAGACGTGCGTACTTTTGTCCCACAAAAATTCGTAAACATCTCCACCGTCCTTATAAACAGGAAAATTAAACAAAATAGACTTGAGGGGTAGTTCTGCGAGAGCACATGGAAAAATCTCTATTTCTTTTATTATTCTTTTATTAGCGAAGAAATCAGAGATTTTTTCTCTTTATCGCTGATTTTGTCATACACCTTCTCAAAGTTTGCCAATAGGGTATAGATGTTCTCTAAGGTAATGGCATCTTGCTCTACGGCTTTGCGGCGTAGATTTACATCTTCAATCATTTCTTTGAGTTCTACAATAACATCGTACAGTCCATCAAGGCGAAGGGTCATATCATGAAGTTTGCGTTCTCTAAAGCGGGTATCCTCCGGCAAGCTGTCAATTTCATTTTCAAGGCGGGTTTTATTGAATTCAACCTCTCGCAGTTTGTTTTCATAGTTCTTGAGTTCTCTGCTTAGAGTAGCCAAATGTGCTTTGTCCCGACCAATTTTAGATGAAGATTTCACACCTGTTATTTCTCTTTTTTCATGTGCTTTGTTTCATAGTTCTTCACTAATGATAGCATCATGTTGACCGTCTGCAAGAATGTAATCATCTTGGTGTACTTGGCGGTATTCATTTTTAGTTCCTTTGACCTTTTCTCTTGTGCGTCTGCCAAAAGCAATTTTTCCAGAGTACACAGGGTTATCAATTATCATTCTTAAAAAATGGGTACTCCATTGCGTCAATGTTCCGTTATCCCGCTTAACTTTTTGAATACCCTGCAAGTTAAGATAGTTGGCGATTTTATAAAACCCCATATTTCCATTTACATACTTATCAAAAATGATGCGTATCGCTTCGGCTTCTTCCTCTTGAATGAAAAGCAGTTTATCCTAGATAATATCCATAGGGAGCAAATCCACCATTCCAACCGCCTTGACGAGCTTTTTCTTTCCGTCCGTTCATAGTCTGTTCAACAATGTTCTCACGCTCAATTTCAGCTACAGCAGACAATACAGAAATAAAAAGTTTTCCACTGGTCTGTGATGAGTCAATCCCTTCCTCAATGCAAATTAGGTTTACCCCAAAGGATTGAATGTGTTCCAAAGAGTTTAGAATGTCGGCGGTATTTCGCCCAAAGCGAGACAGCTTATATACTAAAATATTTTTTGGCAGTTAAAGCTAGAGGAACAATATCTATTATTGACTTTGCATCTTTTTATGTTCAAATATTTTCTCGTTAATTTATGCTATTAAGTTTTTGCACTTTAATAAGAATATCTATTTGGGTATCTGTGAAAAACTGTTTTATACTATTTAATGGAAATTTCCAAGGGTTTAAATATTCCTCAATAACATCAAATTGCCCATTGTCAGCGAGTTCATAGTTTGGCATTGCACAAACTATATCTTTTAGTTTTGATACTCTATCAAAAAATCCTATGGGAACTGTATAGGCGGCATATAACCCACCTGGAAAAATCTTTTTTATAAATGGTTCTGCAATTTCTATATTTTCTGGGACTGTTATTAGCCTCTCAAAAATATCTATATCCGCATTGCCGCACTTATCAAACTGTGGAACATAACCAAAGTGTCGTATAAGCGAAATCTTGTTGTCTAGTTTTATATCTCCCATAAAATCAATTATTGCTTTCAAACTGTCTTTTTCTGGTGACGTACTAATATATTGAATTGAAGCAACAGACATTGCAGGAATTTGTACAAATCTTATATCTTGTGTATTAATCATGGCGATTCTCCTTTTATCTTATAATTCATCTTTAAGCGCTGACACCGTGTCAATGTCAAGATTTATATTTTACATTTTGTGACTTGAAGTATAAAAAAACAAATCGTATACTAATAACGAAAGGGGTGAACAAATGCTAAAAATAGGTGATTTCTCAAAACTGACGCACGTTTCTGTAAGAATGCTGCGCTATTATGATAATCAAGGACTGCTTAAACCATCTTATATAGACCCAGCGACTGGCTATCGTATGTACTCTGCGGATCAGGTGCCGGAGTTGCAAAAAATTGTACTACTGCGAGACCTTAATTTTGGAGTAGCAGAAACTACGCAGTTATTGCAAAACTGGAATGATACATATCTAATGCAAAGCCTTAATAACAAAATTCGAGATATTGAAGAAGTTATTGAAATGGAGAAAAAGCGTATTGAGCAGATTCGTTCTGCTATCGCACATATTGAGACGGACAAATTTGACCAATATTATAATGTAACTATAAAATCCATACCTTCATATCCTGTTATATCGCTTCGTCGTAAGGTTGATAGTCATTTTGATGAAGGTAGACTTTGGAGTGAACTTATGGATTTTGTCCATCAAGAGCATATTGAGTTTGATAGAAGCAGTCAAAACAATGTTGCAATTTATCACGACGATGAACACCTGGACTCTGGTGTTGATATTGAAATATGTCTTATTGTGAAGCGGTTAGGCAAGAACAAAGGGGCTTTTACTTATCGTATGCTTGAAAATATTGATAAAATGGCTTGCATGATGGTTTATGGTCCATATGAAAATATTGCAGGCGCTTACTATTCTTTTGCAAATTGGCTTGACAAAAACCACCCATATACTATGGGAAGTCCGTCTCGTCAGGTCACAATTATTGACCATGAGGATACAGATAACCCAGAAGAATACCTAACAGAGATACAAATCCCGCTAATTGAAGTATGATTTGAAAAGATGGGCTGCCCCTTAGGGCAAGCCCTATTTTTCTTGCATTTTCTTTCGAACCCAAATGCCTAATAGGATTAGTGCAATACCGGGAATTACAAAAGGTAGAAGGATACTGATATTTGCTAAAGGGCCGAATACCATCATGCCAAGTGGTGTTGACAGTGAGGACAATAAATCTACATAGGAAAAGGTGCGCCCCATATAGGATTCCTCGGTATTCTCTTGTATGTGAGTGATTAGCGGCGTGTAATATAGAGGACTGCCAATTCCCATTAGGAACATCATTGCAGCAAACAGTAGAATACCACGTGCAGGCAGCAACAGGAGCATCGTCATTCCAAAAACGATAGATGACAACCCAATGAGTTTGAAATGAGGAATTTTTAGCTCTCTATATGCCATAAAAAGACTGACTGACAGTGCACCGATTGAAAACGCTGTTTCTATCACGCTGAGTATCCAAACTTCACCGCCCACATTTTTAGATGCTAACAGTGGCGTAAGCTGTGAAGCCGGAACGACCAGAAACTGAAACACGGTATATAATAGAATTGCACTGCGTAATGCCCTAGAATTCATGATATAACGAAAACCTTGCACTAGCTCCTCCCGTGTATTTTCATTTCTTTGCCGTATTTCGCACGATGGCACGATAATGGTTGCTAAAATAATAATACTGATTACGGCAGTTAAAACATCAATTAGAAATACATACTCCATATCCATAAGGCTCATAACAAGACCGCCAAGCCCCGGCGATACCAATTGAATGACACTCCACACACCGGTATTGATACTGTTTGCTTTCATCAATTGTTCCTTTGGAACAATCTGTGGCAATATACTCTTTGAAGCAGGAAGTTGGATGCCTGTTCCAAAAGAACGTAAAGCATTAAAGAAGAACACCCAGCCTATATTATCTATACCGCTAAAAAAGAAAATTGCCAGTATTAAGGTAGAAAGGGCTATCATTGAGTCGCTTAAAATCACAATACGCTTAGGTGGGTAACGGTCGGCGAGTACACCACCGTATAGCATTACCAAAGCTTGTGGTAGAAAAGTTGTAATGGTAACACCTGCAACCAAACTGCCAGAACCAGTTCCCAAAGTAACATACCAGATAATTGCTAACGATACGACGGATGAACCAAGTAGGGATATTCCTTGGCTCACCATATATGCCGCGAGTTTATACTGCCACGTTTCTTTCTTCAACATTCTCATTCGTTCCCTCCTCACAGATATCTGCCAGTAACGCTTGCAGAATTTCTTTTAATCTCCTCCGGACTTCCCTCGGCTACAACCTGCCCTCCGGCGATTCCGCCCTCCGGTCCAATATCAATGACCCAATCAGAGGCTCCGATAATTTCGGTGTTGTGTTCAATAATGTATAGCGAATGACCTGCGTCAACCAGTTTACGGAAAATCAGCAGTAGCTTTTCAATATCCTGAAAGTGCAGCCCAGTTGTTGGTTCATCTAATATATAGACCATATGCTTTTTCTGCTTTCCGCTTAGTTCTTTGGCAAGCTTCAGTCTTTGTGCTTCACCTCCGCTGAGAGTAGCAGTGCTTTGCCCCAGTTTTAGGTAAAGCAGTCCCACTTCATCCATCAGGGACAGCTTTTGTACAATCTCTGTAACATCTTCAAAAAGTAATATTGCTTCGAATACATCCATATGCAAGACATCTGCAATACTTTTCCCTTTGTACAGAACCTCCAGCACGCCCTCCTGATAGCGGCTGCCCTTACATTCTGGGCAAGTAACGTAAGTATCTGCCATATACTGAAAAGCGACTTTAATTTGCCCTTGACCTTCACACACAGGGCATCCACCATCCTTTGAGTTGAAGCTGAAATGGCTTTCACTAAGACCAAGCTCACAAGCTCTGGATTGTTTTGCAAACAGGCTGCGGATGGTGTCAAAAACACCAATGTAGGTTGCAGGGGTTGACCGTGAGGACTTTCCAACTGGACCTTGGTCCATCTGGACAAACCCATCAATGTTCTCATATCCCTCAAAGGAAAGATAACTGGAATTGACACACATTTGATGGTTGATTTCCTTGTTTAGTGCAGGAATCAATGTCCCAAAAATCAGTGAACTTTTCCCAGAACCACTTACGCCAGTAATACAGCACATTGTATGAAGTGGAAACCGGACGCTGATATTTTTAAGATTGTTTCCGGTACATCCGTTCAGAGTCATCCACTTGTGAGGCTTTATTGTGCTTTGTAGCTCACATATGTTGCTATTGCTAAGAAAACGTCCGGTAGCAGATAAGGTGTTTTTCATTATTTCATCCACCGTTCCTGCTGCCACAATTTCACCGCCGAAAGTTCCCGCTCCGGGGCCGACATCAATGATATAATCAGCATTTAGCATTGTATCCTTATCATGTTCTACAACAATAACGGTATTTCCCTTATCCCGTAGATGCTTGATAGTGTCAATCATCAGATGATGATCTCGTGGGTGCAACCCGATGGAGGGCTCGTCAAGGATATAGGTAAGACCAATTAGTTCACTGCCAAGCTGGCTAGACAACCGTACACGCTGTAACTCGCCACCTGAAAGGGTTGGAGCGGTTCGACTCAAAGTTAAATATGGCAAACCAACTTGCAAGAGATTTACAATTCGATTTTGAATTTCGAGCAGAACATCTTCGGCTTTGCTTTTTTGATTTTCTAAAAGCAATCTCTGCAAGTTGCATACCCAATCCCAAAGCTTATCAATGGACATCTTTGTTAGTTCGGGCAAACGGTATCCCATAATTGTTGTGTAGCGGGCTTCATAGCACAACAATTCTCCGTGACAGGTGGGGCAGGGAATTTCCCGCATATATTCTTTTTGTGGATTGTCATCTGACTTGGATTCTCGGAATAATCGCTGTATATGGCTTACTGCTCCAGCTGCAGGGCGATTGATTTCTGTATCACGTCCTCCGGAATTATATTTAAAGCTGTAAATTTTATCCCCTGTGCCGTAAAGAATTGCTTGTCTGAATTCATTGGGTAACTCATTCCAAGGCAAATATAAATCCACGTTCATATCGGCTGCTATTGCATATAATTCTCCAATCATCCAGTTTCCTGTTGGCTTTTTACCACGCAGCTTTCCAAAGTAGGAAGTAGCTCCATCCAACACAGATAGGTCGCTATTCACCACAATAGTATCAGGGTTAACCTCATATAAAATTCCAAGCCCATTGCAGGTATGGCATGCCCCTACATGAGCATTGGCATTAAACGTCGATGCTGTCAGCCCTTGAAACAGGCTACCGCAAACAGGACAACGATTTTTACTTTTGCTGTCTTTTTGAACAGGCACTCCGCAATAAGGACAATGGGGTATTCCGATTGCAACATATAGCATTCGCAGATAATCCAAAATACCTGTCAGCGTTCCAACGGTAGAACGAGGGTTTTGACTTCCTTTTTTCTGCTCAATTGCAATGGTGGGAGTGAGTCCTTGTATCGTATCAAAATCCGGTTTTTCTATCTTTTCCTGCATCTTAGCTGCATTTGACATATTATCGAGATATCGACGTTTTCCCTCTGCATAAATTGTGTCAAAAGCTAGAGACGATTTGCCGCTTCCACTTACACCTGTGATAACAGTTAGCTTTTCTTTTGGAATGGATACATTCACATTTTTTAAGTTGTTTTGACGACACCCTTTTAACACCAATTGATGATTATTATCTTTCACGGGGGTAACTACAGTTCGTTCTTTTGCTGATGGAATTATAGAAAACTTTGTCTCCAGCATATCGGGGCTCAATGTTTCGTATTGCCCCTCGATACCCAACAGCTTAAGTTTTGAATGGATAGCCTCCATGTACTCCGTAGGCAAACGTTTTTGAAATGCTAAGAGTTCTTCTTCCGTGATGTTAGGATTTGCGGTAAGCATAGCCATTTCATCCAAAATGTCCCTTTCATGTCGACTGAGATTATTATATTTTTTCGTACTAAGCACCGTCCACAAATCCCAAGGTAAGAGTTCCATACCAAATAGACTGTTAAAATCGTGCAATAAATTTCCTTTTACAGAATGCCAGCCTTTCCAGTTTTTATTGTAGCCGAAATCCTCCGGGTGACGTTCTCCCAAGCGGCAAAGTGTCCACGCTTGCCCACCAAGCAGATATCCTGCATCTGCTGGCATATTTTCAGTGTCAAAAGCCACTCCAAAATGAACCTTCTGAATGCCATCAAGCTGTGCGTCTACACGCACCCAGTGATGTTTTTCTCTGTCGTAATATTCAATAAGCCAGTGATCTTCATACATTAGTTCACTTTCAAAATAATTGGCAAAACCAACACGCAGTCTTGCAGGAATACCCTTATGCCGTAGAAAAGATAAGAAGAGTAGAGAGTAATCTCTGCACATTCCAATCAGACGCAGATTTGCGGGTCTTGTGTCTAATAGGGGGCTAGGGTCGATTTGAAACAGTTTCTCTAACATTTGGGGTACAGTGCGTAACAATTCTTCGTCCATCTGTCTTTTGCTGAAAGTAGTGTTGTACAGCTTTCCTTGGTCACCATGAATGACCAATCCCTGCACTATTTTCAGTAATTCTTTTGGAGATGCTGGTAAATCTTTGTATTTGTCTATGAACTGCTTGGGGTTAGTTATAATGCTTTGCTTCGAATAAATCTTAAAATTCATTTTCATATCCCTCCTTTGAAATTGACCTTAAGCCTTGACACGGTGTCAGAGTCAAGTGGCTTTTATCTATTTTAGAAAACAGCATAAATAAGTCCAATCATTAGAAGTATTCGGACATCCTATTTGATGGAATACATGGAAAAGGCTTAATTATTCCGATTTCTATGGCAGTGGGGTTATAGCAAGTTAAAGTGAATGAAAAGATGGAAGATTAACTGTCATTTTTTCTTTTCATATTGTTTGCGAACAAAAGTGTCAAGCAGGGCATAAGGGTGACCACCTTATGCTTTTGCTTGTTAGGGAGTATCCCCAATCCCCACTAACCACACAATAAATTGTGTGGTTACGCACCGTAAACGGTGCTATAAAATCACAGGGTAGCTTACATTTTTCGATCCGTTTTTTTACCCATTTTTATAGATGACATTTGCTACTGCCAAGGGGGTACCTGCAGCAAAAAATATTGACAGAAGAACACTTATAAGATATAATAAAACCAACGGTCGGTTTATTAATTGGAGGAGGTGATATTTATGGCAAGAATCTTAAAACATGAAGAACATATGGCTAAACGCAACGAGATTCTTAATACTGCTCAAAAGTTAGTTTACGCAAAAGGCTACGAACAGATGGCCATTCAGGATATATTAAATGAAATGGGTATATCCAAGGGGAATTTTTTTCATTATTTCCCTTCAAAACAAGCAATGCTTGAGGCACTTATTGAAAGGCATATGGATGAAGGCGAAAGCCAGCTTGAACCAGTAGTAAGAGATGAAGGGATGTCTGCTATTGAGAAACTAAATAAATATTTTATAATAGCGGCTAAGTGGAAGACAGGACAAAAGGAATATCTGATTAACCTTATGAGAATATGGTACAGTGATGATAATGCAATTGTCAGGCAAAAAATGCTATCGTCATCAACAAAACGGATTGCGCCGATGCTAAACTCTATTATCTTACAGGGGGTTTCCGAGGGAACGTTCGAACCTGCTTTTCCGGACTTAGCGGGTGAAATTATGTTATCTCTTATACAGAGCTGCTGGGATAGAATGAGTGGAATATTGTTTGCAAATATGCAACAAAGTGACAGTACCCGCCAGATTAAAGAAACTATTGCTGCTTATACTGATTCAATTGAGAAGGTTCTGGGTGTACCGACATCTACCTTTAAACTGATTGATCATAAGACTATTGAGGTTTGGCTTAATACAGATTAATAACATATATATTTAGGGAGGGATTCAAAATGTCTTTATTTATAAATATAATCAAAAACATCGGAAAAGGATTGGTTTTATTAGTAAGCTTATGGCTATTGGCTGTGATATCCGTAATATTTTATATGAAGGATATAAATACGGTTCTCCTCGTTATTTATGTTATTGCGGCACTTGGAGCTAATCTTGGCCTGCTTTGGCCGGGAATTTTCAAACCTCTTGCAAAGGGGGCAAAGAGCAGAAAACTTGTGTTCAGGTTGTTTTTCATACCTGCAACCGTGCTATTTGTAGCTTTTTATTTCACAGTAATATTCTATATACAAGATATTCCGGTAATTTTCGGGATTCTTGCAATTGTTGCGATTATTATAATGATTTTATCTTTTGTTTTACCTAAAACACAGAAACAGTTTATTTCGAAAAAAAGTAAGTATAGTCGAATAGCCATATTTGGAGTGTCGACAATTATTCTGGTGCTCGGAATGCTTAGTTCGGTTCCCCTAGTTGAAAATTACCGTAATAATTTGCTCATGCAGGCAGAAGAAAAGCGTATTGAGTCAATACAAGCCCTTCCTAAAACAATTCCAACATCAGATGGCACAGTGAAAGTTTTTCCCCTGCATGTTGGAGATACAATTTTGACTTATGGGCAATTCTACGGAGGTTTGGATGGTTGGGTAGGATTGACTGGATATTTTAAAACTCTTGTGAATAAAGATACCATTACCATACCGCTATACTCATATCTTATTGATCATCCTAAGCACGGTCTTATGATGGTGGATGCAGCCATCAGCTGGGAGCAGGCCAATGACCATGATGGGTTCTATAATCATAACTATATGGTTTCACGTTTGCTGACTGTGAAAAATGAATACAGGCTAGCAACTGAGCAGGAACTACAGGTTCAGGTGGAAAAACTGGGTTATAAGGTTGATGATATTAAATTAGTATTTTTGACACATACTCATGATGACCATGCAGGAGGATTGCGAAACCTGCCTAATTCCAAGGTTGTAATAAGCAGAGAGGATTGGGAAAATGGAACATCGATTTACCCATACTCTTACGATTTGGTAAAGGATAATATGGATCTAATTACGTATGACTCAGGTGAATATAAGAGCTTTTCTCAAAGTCTCGACTACTTTGGTGATGGAAGTGTTATTCTGCTCCCCACTCCGGGTCATTCTCCGGGGCATACTTCTGTTCTGGTTAAGGCGGAGGGGTATGATATGTTATTCATGGGAGATACCCCATATACTTTGAACCATATGTCATTTACCGAGGTTCGGCAGCTGACTTTAGGGGGAACAGATGAAGAAAAACAACTGGAATCAACATTCGAAATTCAGCAAATAGCTAATGCCGAGCCGAATACAATAATGTTATTCGCACATGATTTCACTGCTTATCAAACAGACTATATTGAAAAGTTTCTTGAGGATGGGAGTCTTACAGAGGAAGAGTTGAAGAATATTAGGGATTATAGAGCTAAAGTTTTTGACGATGAATGGAAATTAAAGCCTGGTAATATACCATACTATATACCTTCCGATGGAGAACAAGAAACGGGTAGTGTTGGATTCAAATAGTTTCAGGATTATAAGGGTGGAGTTGATTTTTGGCAATATAAGTATAAGGGAAGATTTACACAATGATACTATGGTTGGATAAACGGTAAGATGATGTGCATAGGAATATAATATACCAAAAGACGAGCATGAAACAAAGGAGGTTATCATGAAGAAATTAATCGTAGTAATCGTAATATTGATAGGATTATTTAATGTAACCGAGAAAGCATATGCGGATTCCCCATTAACGTCCACACCTTTCAGCAAAGCCTATTATAATATCGACATAGTGAAGAAAGCCAGTGAGCGAAATACCATCACAGCTGACATGGCAGGATATCTGGCTGATGCTAATAATCCGATCGATGTGAAAGCAGCAATAATTAATGCACTTTCCTGGGATGTGGATGGAAAGAATAATGCGGAACATTATTGTCAATTTATCTATGGTAAAGCACTTAAGGATATCGATGTCGCGGCCCTGTCCGGAGACCAGCAATTTTGCATTGGCTATCTGCTGGCATTGGATAATTACTTTGATACCGCCAAATCGTTGGAATACTTGAAAATGGCAAGAAGTAATATGAGTGATAGTCTGACGGTAGCGGTTATAACTTCTCTTGTAGAGATGATGACCGGAGCAACCTACAACTGGCCCAATCATTTAAAACAAATACTTGCAGATACCAGCCTTAATAGTGACCTTTCAGAGGATGCGATTGAAGTTATTACGGATTATATGCTTCTAGGTATTGATAATCCAGTGAATATTCCAAAGACGGGGACTCTTCCGCTGGGAACCGTCTACGGCATGGGTGCAATGGCATTTTTAATAGCTGGTTTTGTCCTAAACCATTACAAGAATGATGCTCGATTATCGGTACTAAATAAATTAAAGAAAAAAACATGATATAAGAACAGAAAGTACATACCTATATATACGATGAAACTACTGTGTCTGCTGAGAGTGTGCTTCTGATGCAGCGCTGTGGTTTGGAAAGCAAAAAATAAGGTTTGACCACAACATTATGGTTTCGAGTTGAGTAGCGAAAGTGTTGAGGATTTACAAAAAACGGGCTGAAAAAGTGCATTTTTCAGCCCATTTTTTTACCCATTTTATAGATGTCATGATAAGGCTTATGGGTATAAAAATAATAGTTGCAAAGGGAACTAATTAATAATATAATAATAGTTGCAAGGGAAACTAATTAGCTAAACAATAATAGGTACAAGGGAAACTATTACTAAAGGAGAGGTTAATATTATGGATGAAAATATAGGGAAATTAGCTGCAGCAATACATCGGAATTTGCAGATTATATTAAATAATAAGCTGAAGGACATTTCAATCCGAAGCGGTCAACATGATTTTTTTTATGTGATTTCACTCAAGGAAGGGATTACACAAAAAGAACTAAGCGAATGGCTGTATATCGGTAAATCTACAACGGCTAAGGCGGTCAAGAATCTGATTGATCACGGCTATATCCGGAAGGATAAAGATACGGAAGATAAACGCTATGACCGTTTGTATTTGACGGAAAAAGGCAGGCAGATATCCGCCCGGATTAGTGAAACGTTCAAAGAGGTTGTAGAGATCACGACGAAACAACTTTCCCAATTGGAAGTTGAACAAACAAAGGAGATATTAAAAAAGATTTTAAATAATGTCTTAGAGGAAAATAAAGAAGTTACCGAAGACCCGAATGACTCGTCGGAACAGCTGTGAAAAGAGGAAAAATAAACATGGATAATAAAAACAAACCACCAATATGGACAAAAGATTTTATTGAAATAACCATTATGAACCTACTCATTTTTTTGGGGTTTCAAATGCTATTGCCCACGTTACCTATTTACGTCAAATCAATTGGAGGCGCGGACTCCGCTATCGGCTGGATCATAGGCTTATCCACCATTGCGTCTCTGCTAATTCGCCCTTTTTCTGGCATCGCCCTTGATAAATTCAGTCGAAAGAGTGTGCTTTTGATAGGGGGTGGCATCACCCTTTTGGTGACTTTGGCTTATATGTGGATTCCTATCGTTGGAATCGTTCTTATATTACGTTTTTTTCACGGATTGGGTTGGGGAGCAGTCAGCACTGCCAGCAGTACCGCCGCGACAGATGTTATACCAAAGGCTCGCTTTGGAGAAGGAATGGGCTTTTTCAGCTTATCATCAAGCCTGGCGATGGCGATAGCACCGGGTGTCGGACTATCCATATTGGCCACATACCACATTACAGGTCTGGCACTGTTTTCGGCGGGATTTGGAGCAGTAGCCCTGCTAATGGCATTATTCATTCCCTTTCGCCCGGTGGAAAAACAGAATAAAATGAAAAAGAAAATGGCACCTTATGAGCGTTCATCCATCTACCCAAGCGTTATCATGTTTTTCGTTACAGCTTCCTTTGGCTCCATAACCGGTTTTATATCATTGTATGCCGCTGATCGAGGAATCACCAATATTGGGCTGTTCTTCACGATTTATGCAGTCGCTATGGTGATATCACGGCCACTTTTCGGCAGACTTATCGATCGGCTTGGTTTTAGCGCTGCTATTTATCCTGGCTTGAGCGTTCTGGTTGCGGCAATGTTTTTACTGTCCCAAGCATCCGCTTTTCCCCTGTTCCTCCTTGCTGCTTTTTTGTATGGCATAGGCTTTGGCGCTGTACAGCCGGGTCTGCAGACGATGTCCGTCATCCATGCGCCAAGGGACCGTTTTGGTGCTGCGAATGCCACCTTCTTTACAGGTTTTGATGGGGGAATAGGGTTTGGTTCGATCATTGCGGGTATCGTCGCATCTGCATGGGGATACAGCCGAATGTATTTCGTGTTTTCATTGTTTCTTATTATTGCAGGTTTTCTATACTTTTTTTCTGGAAAAACAAAAAAAGCATAGTGGTGACTTCACGAAGGTAACGGAAGGGCCGATTGTAAGTGCCATAACAACAGTTGCAAATGAAAGATGTTTTCCGGCCAGAATGCCAATCAGAATCGCGCTAAAATCCCAGAGGATTCTTATTAGAGTAAATGGCAGATGAGAACGGTGGCTGATGATGGCCGGTATGGCATCGTAAGGAGCCAGCCCCATATCAGCATTCATATAAAGGGCAACCGAAAACCAAAAAGGGGAGAAGTGCCTCTCCTTGAAGATATTGCAGAATCTGCAACGATCAGCATTTAATACAAATAGGGAGTGTGATATCATGAATATTAATCTCATGGACAGAAAAATGATTAATATGCTCTGTGCAAAGTCTGTAGGTATGAGTTTGGGCGACAATTTGCACAGAGATAGATTTTTAGTCGCTTTTGAAAAATAATCATACATATATAGGCTTTGTTTCCTTAATTAGATAATAAATTTAAGGAAGTGTGAGCTTTATGAGATATGTAAGAATTGATAGAATATTACCAGATGATTTAGTTAAAGAAATTCAAAAGTATATTCAAGGTGAATATGTATACATCCCTTCCCTTCCTGAAAAGAGAAAAAGCTGGGGTGAAAAATCTAAAAGCCGAGATTATCTAAGAGCCAGAAATGAAAAGATTCTAAACCTATATATAGGTGGGCAATCAATTAGCAATCTAGCTGAAGAAATCTTTCTTTCAGAGAGTAGTATTAAGAAAATTATATATAAAAAAGATAAGTAGGTTAAAGCTACCACTCTTATAATGTGTGGTAGTTTTTGTAATTGAAGTATAGAGTTGAACTAATTCGCACCATTAATATTTTGTTCCTCTATAAATTTACGATTGACTTATAAAATTGATACGACTATAAAGGATTATTTGACACATGCCATTATATGATATATGTTTATACAGTAAGGATTAATTTTACAGTGGAGGTGAAAGTCGTATGAAAATTAGAATTATTTTACGAAATAGTTTGGATCAAGTCTTATCCCATGCAGAGTAAGCGATAGTAACTATTCTGTATGGGTAAATAGATTACTGTCTGCTGTTCTCTGCACTTTATTTACTAACTATAAATAAGGAGCGGATTTTATGAAATATCTAAATGCAGCAGAAGTTTTACCGGATTATCTTTTAATTGAAATTCAAAAGCATATATGCGGAGAAGTCTTATACATACCCACTGGCGAGGAGCATTTAAAGTGGGGAGAAAAAAATGGTTCAAAACAATACTTTGAAAATAGAAATAAGCATATAAAGTATCGGTATCAAATGGGCTATAAGATTGAACATATATCTCAGGAATTTGGATTAGCATATGAAACGGTTCGAAAGATAGTATATAAGGCTTAAAAAGAGGAGGGCGTTGTTAATTCAACGGCCCTTCTTAACTTTGGTATAGAATGAGTATAGACAAATTAGGAATACCTCTTTATGAAATTAAAAGATATAATAATACCAAAAGGGAGGATGTTAGGATGTCCATACAATTTAGAAACTACACAAATCAAGCAGGTATTACGGATGATTATTATAAAGTTAGGGATTTTTTGGTTAGAATAGGATATTCGGAGTTCACATATGCAAGATGGGATTGGATGGCAACTCATGGTTATCTTGATAAGACTTCGGTTGATAAGATTGGCTTATGGGAAGTAAATAATGATATTGTTGGTTTAGCAACTTTTGATTGTCAAATGGGAAAAGCATACTGTTTAACTTTACCGGATTATGTATCACTGAAAAAAGAAATGCTGTTATATTCAATGGAGAAGCTTTCAAAGGATAAGGAATTTGGAATAATCATAGCAGATACAGATTTGTTGTTTCAGGATATCGCTGCCCAGTTAGGATATGTAGCAACTGAAGAAAAAGAATGTGATGCAGTTTTCTATTATGATAAAACGTCAATGGAATATGAACTGCCAGAAGAATTTCGCATTACAACAATGAAGGAAACTTATGACTTATATCAATATCGACGTGTACTATGGAAAGGTTTTAATCACGAGTTAAATGGTGAGGGTGAGTTCAATTTTTTAAAAGAAGATGAACAGGAAGCAAAAGAAGAGATGCTTCGTCCGAATGTAGATCTGAATTTAAAGGTTGCAGTAATGGCTCCGGATGGTAACTTTGTATCTTATTGTGGTATGTGGTATGATCCGGAAGCTGGATACGCAGTAATAGAACCGGTAGCAACAGATCCTGCTTACCGAAGAATGGGACTAGGAAAAGCAGCGGTATTGGAAGGCATTCGGCGAGCTGGTGTTATGGGTGCAAAGCTGGCCTTCGTAGGTTCTTCACAGCAATTTTATTATAGTATTGGGTTACGTCCATATGGAACGGCGACCATTTGGAAGATAAAGTAGAGGTTATTCGTGGATAAAGAGCAATAATAATATACTGCTGGAGATTCAATGCTTCGAGAGTAATGCGGTACATCCATGTGGAGAAATGAGTTTTATTAACTCCAAAAAGTGCAGTGAATTATAATGAGGAGATTAAAATTGAGATCTAATGATAGAAAAGGCTTCGGAATAGTATTCCAGAGCCTTTTTTATATAGGAAAGTAGCGACAAGTATTTATGGTTGTGGTAAGATATAGTAAATTATAAAGACACGGATGGCAGGTATAGATATGCATGAGTTAGACATAGGTATGCATGGATAAGGTATAGATAAGTATGAATGGGAAAGAAAATGTAGATGAAATTGAAAACAATTTCATCTAGTCTGGCTATTCAGAAGATACTTGGATAATGATAAAGGAGGTAAATAAGTGAATAACGATAGAAATTGGACAGTTTTATTTATCGGTGGAGCTTCAGGAACAGGCAAATCAAGTATCGCTTATGAAATTGCTCGCTTCTATGGTGTGAATGTCTTAGAAGTAGATGATATTCACCTATCTGTAGAAACGGTTACAACAAAGGAAAGTTTTCCTGCAATACATTATTGGAATACTGGTGTAAATTGGAAGGACATCGGAATTGATAGCAATGTAAACTGGTTGATTGAGGTAAGCAAAGAAATGACTTCGGTATTGAAAGCACTTGTAAACAGGCATCTTGAAGATAATTTACCTGTTATTATTGAGGGTGATTTTATCTATCCCGAATTCACTAAGTCTTTTGAGAATCCAGAGGTAAAATCAATTTTTGTAAATGAAACAGACATAAATCAAATATTGCAGAATTATTTATCAAGAGAAGGTGGAGATTTACAACATTATAGAGCCGAAATAAGTATTGCATATGGGAAGTGGATAGCAGATACTTGTAATCGGAATGGGATTAGAGTGATTGAGCCAAGGCCTTGGGATACTGTTTTAACCAGAGTCCTAAAAAGTTTATCGTGATGCAAATGGTTTGGTTGAACATCTGCCTTGTGATGAAATTTAATTTGAGAAAGATGCTTTCTGAGATTTCGATACTCAAAACCTAAAGACAGATAAAATTTTGGTTCAGACTAATGTTGATATGGTTGATATAGGACGTGGTACCTTGGTGAATTACAATAGTACGAACCGGAATTTATCACATAACCGAAATGAGGAATCCCAATGGATAAAACGATAGAACAAATGCTTTACAGAGAATATGGAATACAGGTACGGTCTTTCCTGGAGCTTCCTTCCGGCTGGTCTGCATCCGCATGGAAGGTTCATTCTGATTGCGGTGACTTTTTTCTGAAGGTATATGACAAACACAGGCCCTCCACAAAAAGCTGGGTTGCTCGAATTGATAGTTATATGCCGGTTGTTCTTTGGCTGCATGAAAACACAGAGCTTCGGACGAAAATGACCGCACCGATTCTCACCAGGGACGGAATTTATAAATGGGAAGATACCGCTTCGCTGTATATGGTTTTTCCCTTTATCGAAGGGACGACCATTGGCAGTGAAAAATTGAAGCCGGAACAAATCCGCGAAATTGCACAGATTGTTGCTGAGCTGCATTCTTATGGTACTGAGATACCGGTACAGACAAATAGCTTGAGGGAAACGTTTGATATTTCATTCTGTGGGATTTTGGCTGACCGGCTTGGGGAGATACAGCATTCCGTTTATTTAAACGAAACGCTGGTGCCTTATATGGATACGATAACCCAAACAATAGCTGCTCTTCAAAAGACGGCGGTCTTGCTGCAAAAATCGAATATACCGTATACATTGTGCCACACGGACATTCACGGCTGGAATCTGATGCAATCTAAAAATCTTATCCTGATTGACTGGGAAGGCTTGAAGCTTGCACCGGCGGAAGCCGATCTCTTTTCATTTACCGAAACGTTCTTTTATGATTATACGTGGGAGGATTTCATGACCGTTTACTGTGCGGCGCACAAGGATTATCAGGTTAATACCGATGCAATGCGGTTTTTCAGACTGAGGC
>JAEZFH010000166.1 GCA_023437885.1 Bacillota bacterium
TTCAAGATCAATCTGGACTATCAGCTCTTTAATCTCATCAGCATTGCCAGGGAGCTGGACCTGGATTTTGACCAGGAGGAAATCTACAAGATGATCAGCCAGGGCGGGTATGAACAAATTGCGCTCCGGGGCAGTGTAAAGCATTTTAAGGATTTTGCCCTGGAGTTCTCCAATTATTTGCTTGAGCTGAGGCAGCATGCGTTCGGCGGTGTACTCACAGAGATTGAAAAGGAGATTACAGAGCATTATATGGATAATCTCAGCCTGAAATCCTTAAGCGAGAAATATTTCATTAACAGTGCATATCTGGGGCAAATCTTTAAGCGGCAGTACGGCAGCTCCTTCAAGGATTATCTTAATAATTACAGAATAGACCGGGCTGCGGAGCTTTTGATCCGCTCGGACGAGAAAATATACCTGATTGCCGATGCGGTAGGATTTAATAATACGGATTATTTCATCAGTAAATTTGTCCAGCTGAAGGGCATCACTCCGCTGCAATACCGCAAGCAATTCATTGGACGTAGGTAGGTGCGGGCCATCTTCGCATCTATGGTACTAACGCAGTAGTGCTATAGATAAGCCGGCAAAAAGGCCTTTCGTAACACTCCCTGGGTAAGTACCGCATTTATACATATTCAACAAAATACAATGTATTTTTATCGGATTTATAATGAAATATAATTATTAGTATTTTGACTATACTTTGTATGTTGATGAATTTGTTTAGTGATGTTATTATTTTATTAGCTGCTTATGGTGAATTGTGCGTTGTAGATAGGGCGTAAAGATACATAGGAGCAATTTACATAACCAGTAAAAAAGTATAGGGAGGATTAACATGAAAAAATTCAAGGCCTTGATTGCTGTTCTTATGGTAATCACAATGTTTGGCACACTTTTTGTTGGTTGCAAGAAGGAAGAAAAAGCAACGAATAATCCGGAAACCAAAACAAATGAGCAGGCGGCAGGAAAAAATGAGACTGCTGCTCCAACCGCAGAAGGAACAAAAGAGACAAAGATGTTCACAATGTTTAACGCGGTTCCGGGAACAGAAATTCCGGATGACAACAGAAATATGAAAGCAATTGCTGATATTACAGGCGCATGGGCAAAAATAACCTGGTTAACAGGACAGACAGCAGATGAGAGAATCGGCGTTATGATTGCCGGCGGAGATTATCCTGATTTTATAACAGGCTCCACAGGTACCGCTGCATTACTTGAAGCTGGCGCATTAATTGCCATTGATGAATATTGGGACGATTACCCGAATATCAAGAATTATCTGTCAGAATCCGATTGGAACAAGGTTAGAGCTGCCGACGGACATGTTTACTTGATGCCTCAGTTCGGTATTATTCAAGGCGCTGACATGGCCACCTATCATTGGGACGAAGCATTATGGATTCAAAAGGATGTTTTAATCTGGGCTAATTATCCGAAGATCACAACCTTAGATCAGTATTTTGATGTAATCAAGAGGTATATGGAAGCAAATCCCACCACCGCAGACGGACAGGAAACCGTAGGTTTCACAATGAGTACCGAGGACTGGAGATACTTTGGTGTGGAGAACCCTCCTTACTTCTTAATGGGATATCCCAACGACGGTGCTTGTATTGTAGATCCCGAGACAGAGACTGCAATCGATTACAATACCTTGCCTGAAGCGAAGACCTATTATCAGAGAATTAACAAGGCATTTAACGAAGGATTGGTTCATCCTGAGACCTTCACCATGTCTTATGACCAATATATTGCATTATTATCCACTGGTAGAGTTCTTGGAACTTTGGATCAGTTCTGGAACTTCAATACCGCAAATGAAGCATTAGTAACTCAGGGGTTAGTAGGTAAGACTTATGTTCCGCTGCCCATCTCTTACTCCGGGGACGGCAAGCAGCAGTGGCACAGTCCTTCCGCACTTGACGTATCGAATGGCCTGGCTATTACTACTAGCTGTGAGGATATTCCAGGCGCATTACAATTTGTAAACGATCTCCTTTCCCCTGAAATTATGGCATTAAGATATTGGGGACAGGATGGCATCGACTACATGACAGGCGATGACGGTGTATTCTATAAGACAGATGAACAGAGAGCAAATTATGATAATCAGGATTATGTAACGGATAATCTGGTAAATGCTGCTTATGCATACTTCCCTCACTTTGAAGGTATGCTGGCAGACGGTAAGAATGCTGCAGATCCTAAAAATCAGCCAAATGAGTTCTATAATACCCTGTATGATATTGAGAAGCAGCTTCTGGACGGTTACGGCTATAAGACCTTCCTGGATTTCCTGGGTGAAACAAAGACTTCCAATGCACCCTGGTATCCGATGTGGTCCTTTACCAACAACTGGACAGCAGACACTGCGGAAGGTCAGGCTAAGAATAAGATCACTGAACTGAAACATGCCTGGCTGCCAAAGGCGATGATGGCATCCGAAGCAGATTTTGATACTATTTGGAATGAGTATCTTGAAGTTTATAAAGAAGAAGTAGATATTGACGCATATCTGGATTCTTTAACTACCGAGATTCAGAGAAGAGCTGCAGTAGCGCGTGGCGAACAATAATATAAATGTGTAGAGAATTATATGGGGTGTCTTAAGCAAATATTTAAGGCACCCCATTAATTAAGCAACCGTGCGGCAGAGCAAGAGTCTGCAAGCGGACTCTTTGTTCGACCTTATATTAGGCGAATACAACTATATAAATGTACGGCAACAGATTGCTTTTCAAGGAATGGATACATAGGTACGAACCGTAGATTTATATATTTTTATATATTGTATTGATTATGGGTTTTCAGGGTGTCCGGGGTCCGGTGCCTGTATGAATATTTGAATAATGAAAGACTGGAGGCGCATGTATGCAAAAGCGTAAACCATATTATTTAATTATAGCTGTACTTTGTTTCGCATCTATAATTAATATATTCCTTCCCTATCTTGAGCTTCCGGAGAGAGCACTGTCAAGTGACGGTATTGTACTGGATGCCGAGCAGGCTGCACTTAACAGCAATATCATTCGCCGGATAGCAGGTGAGACCGGATTAACGAAAAAAGAAGTTACGAGTGTAGCAAAGAATATTATCCGGGGCAAGGAGTTTGAAGCAATAGTAAAAGACCTGACAGAGGAGGAATATTATGCGGTTGATATTGTAAGCGAAGCTCTGAATAATAAAATTGCTGAAATAAAAACTGCTGACTGCTTTAATGAGAAGGACTATGACTACTTCAGCCTGATCCGTTTGGCGGTTAATATGATCCGACATCTGGAGCAGAATGTCATAGATTCGATCCTTGTCATCGTAACCTTGATATTAGCAGTTCTGCTGCCGCTTATTTCAGCCGTTTATATGCTGATGACAAGGGCCTCCAGGCATTACGGACTGGTGAAAAAGATTGCGATCCTATCCGTCTTCCTGTCTCTGCTGGGAATGATCAGTGCAAACTCCATCAGTATCGGCGCATTGCAGGTGGAGCAGTTTTATACAAAGAACTGGGGAATTGGCTTTTTTATTATGATATTCAGTCAACTTACCGTTTGGCTGGTGGCAACGGTAGCATCCTATCATGAGCAGGTGGCAGGCTATGTTACCTGGAGAATGATCGTGAGGCAGAAG
>JAEZFH010000384.1 GCA_023437885.1 Bacillota bacterium
GCACATATGCAGCTGGAGGAATTGATTCTGGACCGCGCCACCATGACAGCTAAGAAGGAAGTAGGCAACTGTTTCGCAGATATTGTATATGAAGGTAAATGGTTCACACCTCTGCGGGAAGCATACCAGGCATTTGTCGATGTAACCCAGGAATATGTCACCGGAGAAGTGAAGCTGATGCTTTATAAGGGAAATATTATCAAGCAGGGAACCACCTCCCCCTACTCCCTGTATAATGAAAGCATCGCCTCTTTTACTACCGGAAATCTATATAACCACCATGATGCGGAAGGCTTCATCAACCTCTTCGGCTTATCGCTGAAGGTTCGTGCTATGAAGATGGCCTCTCTGGACCAAAAATAGTCAATTCGTACCCATCTGCCGTCAGGTGCATAAGTAAAGGCCGGTATCCAAAAGAATCCGTTTCCCAAGGATCACCGGCCGAACAGCTTAGGCTTTGGCTACCTGCTCCTTTCATATCTCATTAGAAAATTGTCTACGACTTTCTCATAGCCTTCTTTATTCTTGCAATAGCTTCCGGCATGACGGGCTCCCGCCACAAGGTAAATGGCTTTATTCTTCTTTTTACTGAGATACATCTGTCTGGACATCACCGTCGGCACAAAACAATCAATTTTTCCATGAATGAATAATACGGGCGTCAGGGTATGGCGCACCGTTGATATCGGGGATACCTCATTAAACCAGAAGCCCGCACGAAGGTAGGTGAGAAAACTTTCTACCGGTATTAGAAAACAGGGCAGATGATAAAATTGCTTCAATTGATGACACAGCAGCTGTGTCAGATCCGAATAAGCGCAATCTGCAATCGCAGCTTCGATTCTATGATCAATCCCCAGATGCAGCAATACGGTTGCTGCCCCCATGGATTCCCCATGGGTAATAATCCTGCAATTCGCTCCAAACCGCTCAATGCACCAATCCACAATACATTTCAAATCATATTTTTCATAAAAGCCCATGGAAGTATGGGCCTTTCCGCTATAGCCATGATTACGGTGATCATAAATCAGTACCCGGTAGCCTAAGCGGAAGAACATTGCTGCGTATTTTAAGCTGCTATATTTGGCATAACCGAGGCAATGGCTCAGGATCACCACCTTATCGGGAGATTTCTCATTGTCTGCTCGTCTGACTTCCTCCGTCCTCCCATCCAATAACTCACAGGATAACCGGTAGCCGTATTTTGACTTCAGCGTGAAGATTTCCTTATCCCAGGCATAGTATTCTTCCGGATTCGCCTTTTGGCAGCTGATCTCCCTTTGGTATCCCCTATAGTAAGACAGCATCCGCGGTTTTAAGATTAAATCGGAAAGACACCATAGCCACTCAACAATCCAGATTCCAATGAATTTCAGCATAGAATTTCCTCCCGAAGCATGATGGAATCATCATTCCCAATTATCCTGATAATATACCATGCACAAGTGCTTAAGGTATGCGGTGCATCGATATGATACCTCTTGAAAAAGTGTGGATAGAATCCAAAAAGCTGCAGTCAATCAAGAGAAATTACGATTGACTGCAGCTTTTATACTATTAAAAAATAATTTTACTTCAGCAATATCAGCAAAAACCGGAAAGGGAAAACAACTCATAAACCGAACTTATTTCACTCTGTCCGACATAGAATGGCTGTCATTAAATTGAACCAAATCCCACAGGTTTCCATATAAATCCTTGAACACGGCAACCATTCCATACTCTTGCAGCTTGGGTTCTCTGACAAATTCGACTCCGGATTGTTTCATCTCCTCAAAATCCCTATTGAAATCATCCGTACCTAAAAACAAAAATACTCTTCCGCCTGCCTGATTTCCAATAAACAGCTCCTGCTCCGGCTTTGAAGCCTTCGCAAGTAAGATCGTAGTCCCATTTGAACCGGGAGGGGAGACGACTACCCATCGTTTATCCTGCTCGGGCTGATATGTATCCTCCACCAATTCAAAATGAAGTTTCTTTGTATAAAAATCTATAGCTTCATCATAGTCCCTTACCACTAATGCAATGTGAACCACTGCTTGAATCATCTGATTTGTCCTCCCATTTCTTATCATTGTTCTATTTCGCCCATTGGCTGTCGTTTCGATTCTATGGTTATTACAGGCTCACTCTTATGCACCCGGGGCCTTCTTCCCGGGTATGAATTTATCGAAGATGAAGAGGTCAAAATAGCTTCGGCTCTTCTCCAGCTCCTCCTGGGATTGTATCGTCCATGCCACTGTCTTTACACGATACAGCTTTCTGCATATCGTGAAGGAAAGTCCGGTTTTATAGACATGATGATAGGCAATGAAATCGGGTTTTGTCAGAAAATTCATCAACAGGTGCTTCAACAGAAAGTATTGGAACCGATTGCCCTCAATCTTCTCCCTCCTGAAATCCGTGGACAATTGTCCCCGGATCACCTTGGGATAATGCTTCTTATACCATAGCAGCCCAAAGGGATTAAAGGATTCTATAACATAAAAGCCCTGATAATCCTCCAAAAGCTTGGATACTGCACTGCAAAGCTGATCTGCCTTCCAGGGAAGCTTAAGCTCTATGATCAACGGTACTTTTCCACGAATCAGCTCCAAGGCATCCTTAAAAGTAGGGATCTTCTCCTCGGAATGAAACAGACGGTATTCCTGTAATTCCTTATAGGTAAGGGATGATACTAAGATGTCAGCATGACAGGCCCTCTTTAAGTTGTAATCATGAAGAACAACCGGAACCAGGTCCTTCGTCAGCTGGACATCCAATTCGATTCCATAACCCTTCTCTACGGCCAAAGCAAAGGCTTTGAGAGAATTCTCCGGCGCCTCCGAACTGTTATTATGTAATCCGCGATGTGCATACAGCCAACCATCCATCTCTCTGATCGCTTTATTCTGACGTAGCTTTGGCATAATAGCCAGAAGATATAAGACAATGCATGTAATAATAATTAGTATAATAACCTTTAGTAGCATAATAGCCTCCATAC